>JAEELF010000064.1 GCA_016288815.1 Ruminococcus sp. | reverse complement strand
CGTTATTACTGCGCATTTTATACTCTTGCTTGAGTTCTTCCTTCTACTTTAATTCAAAGGATTCTCAAGGGTCGTTACTTTTTCTTGCATTGTTCAATTTTCAAGATACCGTCGCCTCACCGCCCCTTAGCGGGTCAGCTTAAATATTATATCACAGCAAAATTCATTTGTCAAGTACTTTTTTCAAGTTTTTTCAAAATTATTTTTGCTGCAAGTCATCCGGCTCAGCCGAGCGACTTATAAAGTATAACACAAAGCCCGATATTTGTCAAGCTTTTCCACTTCCAAATATCGGGCTAAAATCCTATGCAATTTAGTGCAATTCGATCAATCACATGATGCTCGTCATATCATAGTTGCTGACATGATTCGTATCTACGCTCTGATTTACCATCTGGTCATTCTTTTTCGGGTAGGAGCCAAGGAAGCGATCCTTGTCGTATCTACCGGAAACTACGCTCTTAACGATGTAATTCTCGATGTAGATCTTATACACGATAGTACCGTCAGCACCAGAGAGGTTATTGAGTTTCTGGCCGAAAAGCTGTACTCCGGAAGTCGACGTCGTCGTATTTGCCTTGTCACCTGATGGAGTTCCGCCAGCCGCAGCCACATACTCAGCCTGAGTATAGTCAACTCTTACGGAAGCTACCTTGCCGCCGTCCCAGTACATCTCAAAGGCGTGAGAACCGATCATTCGGTCAGCCTCATCCTCCTTGCGTTCCTGGAAACGGTACTCCTGAACAATAGTCTGCGCCGACGTGAAAATCGCACGCGACTGGTCATTCTGGGTCCTTATTCTGCCTCTTCTTATATATCCTATCCACGCGGGAACAAGTATCGCGGTGAGAATTGCGATTATCGCAAGAACGATTATAAGCTCCGTGAGTGTAAAGCCTTTTTTAGTTCTCATGCAGACACCTCCAAAGTAATGTTCATACTTATTATAACAAACTATTCACATTTTGTCAATAATAATATAGGCGGGAGATGACAAATTTTCCGAGGTTTTATTGTGCAATCAGCCAATAATCTCCAGCGCTTTTTCGAGCTGCGAATCGAGCTCGGTACCGATAAGCCCGGTCTCCATTTTCACCTCAACGTCTGGCTCAATGCCATATCCGTGGTAGCATTTCCAGTCGCCTACTGTATAGTATCCCGCGGTATAGCGCACTGAGCAGCCGCGCAGAACGCCGTATTCCTGGTAAATTCCCTTGCCGAAAGTCGTTGTGCCGACGAGGGTCGTATCGGAGTACTGCTTCATGAGAGCAGTAAATATCTCAGCAGCACTCGCTGTGTTTTCGTTCACGAGAAGGACCGTCGGGACTGTGCAGAGAGGCTCTGCGACCGTTTCCAGAGAGATCGTGCTGCCGGTATTGGCGTGGAGAAATACCTTCTCCCCTGACGGAACGAACAGGTCAGCGAGCGAGACCGCCATGGAAGTGTTCCCTCCGCTGTTCTCTCTGAGGTCGAGTATCAGACTATCAAAATCCGAGGTCTCGATCAGGCTCTTGACCTCTTCAATGCCTCCGGTAAGGAACGAAGAATACCTGATGTACAGCGTATCACCGTACATTTCCGAGAAAACTCCCGCAGCGGCAGATTTGTCTGAAACGCGGTCGAAGGAAACGTCGAACTGCTCTCCGCCGCGAGCGAGCGTGAGGGTTAGTGTCTCGCCCTCCTTGCCGGCAAGCCCTTTCGCTGAAGGGTAGCCGGAAACAGTCTCCCCATCTATCGTCAGTATCTGATCGCCTGACTGTATCCCAGCCTTTGCAGCGGGCATATCGGGCTCAATGTCATCGAAAAACAGCTGATCCTCGCCGTGAAACTCAATCGTAAATCCACAGCCGAAAGCGGTCGGGGACTCGTTCACGAGTTTGGTCACAAACTCCTCGGAATCAACATTTTCGCCGTCCTCGGCAAACGTGTACTTATCGCCGTAAAGGGAGAGGTATGCGTTTATCTGGTCTTTTTCGGAAGCTTTGATCTCGGGTCCGCCAGCCTCCTCCATAAACTCCTGTGTTTCGAGAACAATGGGGTAATCGTTCGCGAAGTCGATCTTCTTCTTATTGGCAAGATAATTGCCAAAAGCGCCCGCAGCCAGGCTGAACGCGCAGCCCCAGACGAAAGGCACCTTCCAATCCATTTTTTCCATTTATCCTCCTAAAGAAAAATCCCCTCTCGAAAGAGGGGATCTATTAATCTCACTAAACTTAATTAGCAAATATCCTGAGGTGTGTAGCTGTTCGGTGCTGTGAACTCGCTATGAGCAGCTGCATAAAGACCAAGAGCATGATCAAGAGCATCGTTAAGAGAATCGATGTTGTTGTCATCATAGTTCTTGTTTGTGAGCTTTGTGGGCTGTGCGCCGAAGTACTTACCGTTCTGAGCAGCACCCGCTACAGCTGTGCCCTGGTATACGTATACTTCCCACTTCTTAGCCTTAGCATCATCAGAGTAGTATGTTACATAGCTACCAAAGTCTCCGCCTGTACCAGAATCAGAAACATTGCCGTAAACACCGTCTGCCATCGTCTTGTCAATCTCGTCGAGTTCCTCGAGAGCCGAGTTAGCAGCCTTCAGCATTGTGTTAGCAGCAGCGTTTGCGCCCTGGATCTTGGACTTCTTAACATAGCCGAGCATAGCCGGTACGAGAAGTGCAGCAAGAACACCGATGATTGCGATAACAACGATGAGCTCGATAAGGGTGAAACCCTTCTTTGTAGTTTTCATAATGAAAACCCTCCTTCATAAAAATTAAATTTTGCGCTTCGTCAGCGCTTCTTTTATTTAAGGTTCCAGGTTTTTCTCCTGTCCCCTTCCCTGTGATTATAGTATAGCACTTTATTCATACATTGTCAACAGTTTTTTGAAAAAATGCGGTGTTTCGGCTCACTTTTTACATCGAAACGGTAAATAGCCTTCTTTTTTTTAGCGTTTCCGTCAAATTGCACAACATTCCGTGAATTGATTAAATGTTCGTGTTTATTCATTGTATTATATAGTTTTATCTCTACCATTTGTATATACCCGACAAGTATCGTCAGACGCAGGAATCAGCCGTTTACAAGTTGTATACAATTATCAAATCCGCGTAAAGTTTTTCGTCATGCTGGGATTGTAATCATTCTGTAATCTTTGAACAACCATTTCGCAATATGCACAAAAGCAATTAGCTAAATGATAAATTATTGTTGAGTAAATCATTTTTGGAGGCTGAGCATTTACGAATAAGATTCGTGCGACCTCGACGGTCGCAGGCGTTGTCAGCTGTTGCGTCAGCAAGGAGACGCCCTCTCTTGCAGGGCGTCTCCTCTTCAAAAACGATTCACAGGATCGTTTTTGAATTCACCTCTTGCGGAGCGCCCTTCGGATTTGTGGGACTCAGTCCCGCACCCTGCCAGAGGCGCTGCCTCTGGACTCCGCCAAAGGGATTATAATCCCTTTGGAATCCCATTGCGAAGAAGCATCCACATTTTCTTTAAGTACTCCGTCATAACAAAAGGGCGGAAACTCTCCGCCCTTCATTATTATAATTAAAGCTGTGCGAGGAATCTGTAGAATTCCTGCTTGTCCTGGCACTTCTCCAGAGCGTCTACCTCTGCAATGACGTTGTTCTTTACAAGTCTTGCAAGCTCCTGGTCGAGCGACATCATGCCGACCTGCTTACCGGTCTGGATAGCAGACTGTACGAGGTGGATCTTGTCGTCACGGATCATAGCCGCGATAGCGTCGGTAACGTTAAGAATTTCCATTACCGCTACACGTCCTGTGTTATCCTTCTTCGGGATAAGGGTCTGGGAGATAACGCCTACAAGGTTGTTAGCGAGCTGAGTTCTGATCTGCTGCTGCTGGTGCTCCGGGTAAACGTCGATGATACGGTTGATGGTATCAGCTGCGGACGTTGTATGTAGGGTGGACATTACAAGGTGTCCGGTCTCGGCTGCGGTTACCGCTGCCTGAATAGTCTCGAAGTCACGCATTTCTCCTACGAGGATTACATCGGGGTCCTCACGGAGGGCAGCTCTCAGAGCGAGTGCGAACGAGGGAACGTCGTCGCCGATCTCACGCTGGTTTACCATGCAGCGCTTGTGGTCGTGAACGTACTCGATCGGGTCCTCAACTGTGATGATGTGCGCGCTCTTATTGAGGTTTACGAAGTCGATCATGCCCGCGAGGGTGGTGGACTTACCGGAACCGGTAGGACCTGTTACAAGAACGAGTCCACGGGGACGCATTGCGAAGTCCGCGAGTATCGGAGGAAGTCCGAGGTCCTCAAGGGTCGGGATATCGTTGCGAAGGAGTCGGATAGCGATAGCCGGCTTACCCTTCTGGAAGTATACGTTTACACGGTGACGGTAGCCGCTTCTCGTTGTGAAGGAGAAGTCGGTATCGTGGTGGTTGTTAACGCTGGTCTGCTGAGCGTCATTCGTCATCTGATGAACGATGTTGAGTATCTCCTCCTCGTCCATTTCCGGATACTGCGAACGCATGGTGCGGAGCGTACCGTTGAGACGAACTACAGGAGCTATCCTGTCTGTAAAATGCAAGTCGGAGCATCCGAGAAGTCTTACTTCGTCGAGGATTCTGTTGATCTCTATAGCCATGATTGATAGCCTCCCTGTAATTATACGGTGTATGTTGTTCTGATGAGCTCAGTCATAGATGTTACGCCAGCCTGAACAAGCTCGGAAACGTTGTCGCGGAGGAGCTTGGTTCCGTTAGCCTTTGCAGCAGCCTCGATCTCTTCCTTGCTTCCGTTTGCAGCGATGATGTTGCGTACATTAGCGGAGCAGTGGATGATCTCGTGGATAGCGGTTCTGCCCTTGTAGCCGGTGTTGTTGCAGTTCGGGCAGCCGCAGGGATCGAAAATCTGGATAGGATGATCTATACCCATGAGGTCGTCCTCTTCAGGAGTGGACATTCTGGGCTTCTTGCAGCTCGGGCAGAGCTGCTTAACGAGACGCTGAGCGATAACGCCGATGAGAGAGGTAGCTACCATGTAGGGAGCAACGCCCATATCTACGAGACGGACAACAGTCGAAGCCGCGTCGTTGGTATGGAGGGTGGAGAGAACCAAGTGTCCGGTGATAGCGGCACGGATACCGATATCTGCGGTCTCCGAGTCACGCATCTCTCCGACCATGACAACGTCAGGGTCCTGACGAAGGATAGATCTAAGAGCTGCGGCGAAGGTCATGCCGGCTTTCTGGTTAACCTGACACTGGTTGATACCGTCGATGTTCTTCTCGACAGGGTCCTCAACGGTTACGACGTTTACGTTCGGCTTAGCGATCTCGCCGAGAGCCGCGTAAAGGGTGGTCGTCTTACCGGAACCGGTAGGTCCTGTTACGAGGATAACGCCCTGCGGAACGCGGAGCATGGACTCGAACAGCTGATAGTTGTAATCCGACATACCGAGGTCGGTGATCTTACGGAGAGCTATCTGTCCGGTGGAGAGGATACGGATAACTATCTTCTCGCCGCATACCATAGGAAGCGAGGAAACACGGACGTCGAGGGTGGTGCCGTCAACGACCTGGGTGAAACGTCCGTCCTGAGGGATTCTCTTCTCGGCGATGTTCATACCGGAGATGAGCTTGAGACGAGTTGTGAGAGCGCTGTGTACGGCGCTGGAAATGTTCATGAGCTCTACGAGGTCGCCGTTTACACGGATACGGATTCTCGTGTACTTATCGAACGGCTCGATATGGATATCGGTCGCGTCCGCTCTGTAGGAGTTCTCAACGATAGTAGTAGCGAGCTTAACGATAGGAGCGCTCTCTACTCTATCCTTGGAAGCTGCGTCCTCCTGCGACATATCGCCGAGGTCGCCGCCCATAGCGTTAACGCTGTCGATAACGCTGTCAACGTTCTGCATGGAGTAGCACTTACCGATAGCCTTATTGATAGCCGACGTAGTAGCAAGTACAGGGACGGTGTCCATACCGGTGGATACCTTGATATCCTCGAGGACAATGAAGTTTACAGGATCGTTCGTAGCAACCGTGAGTCGCTTACCGGTTACGGCGATAGCGATTACAGTGTGCTTTCTTGCGAGCTGCTCGGGTACCTTCTGGACTGCCTCGGTGTTGATCTCAGTGTTGTCGAGGTCAACATACTGAACTCTCAGCTTACCGGCAAGAGCCTTAGTGAAGTTTACCTCCGACATGAACCCGAGGTCTACTACAACGTCGCCGAA
This sequence comes from Ruminococcus sp., assembly GCA_016288815.1. Lineage (GTDB taxonomy): Bacteria > Bacillota > Clostridia > Oscillospirales > Ruminococcaceae > Ruminococcus. The sequence goes on along the minus strand of JAEELF010000064.1, from coordinate 19,042 downwards.
TCTCTTGGAGCCGTTGGAGTCCTTCTGGGCAGCAAGCACCTGTGACAGCTGCTCCTCGGTGATCAGTCCCTGACTGACTAAGTAGTCGCCAATTCTCTCATTTCTCATAACAAACCTCCGCTTTATTTTCTGGACCGCCCCGGAGAAGACCGGTGCGGTTCTTAAAATATACTTGAAATTTATTTATATTATGATATAATATATTTATATCACAAATACTGAAGTAAAGGGGGTAGAAACAATGGGTGAATTCCAGAATATGCTTCATGATGAATTTGCCGATCCGGTGTTCTGCGTTATTATCTATATCGCAGCGTTCATCTTCGGCATTAGTATCGGAAGCTTTCTCAATGTTGTGATACTGAGGCTTCCGAGGCACGAGTCGCTCATCAAGCGTTCATCGCACTGTATGACATGCGGCGCGAAGATCAGAGCGATAGATCTCATACCGGTTTTCAGCTGGCTTCTCCTGAGGGGAAAATGTCACAGCTGCGGAGAGAAGATCTCACCGAGGTACCCTATAGTTGAGAGCCTGAACGGTATACTTTACGTCCTGACGCTCTGGGTGCTGGACCTGAATGCTGGATCCATAATAACCTGCGTTCTCATGTCGCTGCTCATCGTAGTCGCTTTCATGGACTGGGACACGATGGAGATCGACATGGTCATCGTCGGGATCATATTCCTGCTTGGAGTAGTGCTCGGCATCATTGACCAGAATGTCAGTCCGCTGAGCCGCGTTATCGGCACACTTGTGATAAGCGTCCCGTTCTTCATCATTGGTGAAGTGAGCAGGATCTTTATCCGGAAGAAGACCGGCGAGGATTTCCGCGCTATTGAGCTTGGCGACACCATTCTGATGTTCGCCGCGGGCGCAGTCCTCGGAACAAAGGCTGTTATCGTTTCAGCATTGGTAGGTATCATAGCCGCCGCGCTGGGCGGTATCATCAACAAGGCAGTCACGAAGGAGTCAAAATTCGCTTTCGGACCGTTCCTTTCGATCGGTATCGCAGTCGGTATGCTTTGGGGAAATACCATTGCAGACTGGTACCTGAAAATGCTTACCGCTCCTGTCGGGCAGTGAGCAAAATAAATCACAGGCAGCAGCATTTGGACTGCTGCCTGTTTTTTATTTTCTTTTAGTCTGTTACAGCAACTTCATTAGGAAGTGCATATACGATATAAATGTTATCATTTATATCCATCGAAACATCAGCATTGGATGTTTCAAATGCATTGTGTCCGCGCGACGGATGATAAACGAAGTCATCCGGTACGGGATCGGGCATATGCCATGTTCCCGGATAAGCGATTATCTTTGTCGGAATGGTCGTTGCATTGTCATTCTCGAGCGCATAAACAAAGTAATTCTTGTTTATGTTGTTGCTTCTTGCAATGATGTTCATGAGCGGGATATTAGCTATGATGTACTGCGAAGAAGATACGTACGCTCTCTCATGCCTTGTGCTTCCCGCTTCTGTGAAGTCACGGTAGTACTTGGGATTGCCGGATTTGTCCAGAGATGTGTCATAAGCTACGATGCCGATCTCAAGGCCCTTGTAGTTGAGAGCACTGATAGCAGCGTCCTTATTCGCTTCTGAAAGAATGTCCAGATAACGGAACTCCTTGCTGATCGTGACGTCCTTCTGCTGAACGTTGATATCCTGATACTTGGTAAGAGTACCGTCGCCGAGAACGTAGTCAAATGCAAACTTATCCTCAAAGAACTGGGGATTGATCTGCTCCTGAGGAGTGCTGAGAGCCAGCGCTGACCTCTCGTTGGACTTATATGTTACGTCCTGCATGAGGATCTGACCCTTGGGGTATGTTACTGCGCCGATCGTAGTATCCTGGTTGAGCAGAGTCATAACTCTGATCGTTACGTCCGCGTACTCGATCTGGGTCTCACTCTTCGGAGCAAGAATATCTCTGTAGTAGATCTCCTTGAAGTCATATGCCATCTGGTCGAGCTCAGTCGTTGATTTGCTTCCCTGATAAAGGTGGAGCGCATCAGAATACTCAAGGGAGTTCTGGAGGTAGTTCTGGATATTATCGACATAGGAATATGTCTTTTCAAAGTCATTTCCGTGCTTATGTATCCTTGATACAGGTCCTACGAGAGACATAGCTCCGAGCATGAGTATCGAGAACACAGTCATAACAATGATGAGCTCGATAAGGGTAAAGCCCTTTAAAACCTTACGTTTCACAGCTGCACCTCCTTATTCAGTCGGTCCAACAACTGTAACGTTGCAGACATATTCATAGCCTGTTGCAATAACAGTTCCGATTATCTGACACACACCTGTCTCAGCGTTTACTGCCTTGACAACTCCTGAACCGTCAACTGTAGCTACGTTCGGATCAGTCGTTGTCCATGTGATTCCGTCGGGAAGTGCATAGATGGACTGTTTCTTTGCGTCTACAGCTTCCGGAGGATTGGAAGGATCGGTGTAATCGAAATTGATATCCGAGAGCTGAGTCGATACTGCGTCGAGAACCACGAACTGAAGGTGGTGATCCTTGTTTGCAGCGTCAGCATCGTAAACGTTGGGGTTGTCAACTACGAGCTGCTTGGTATCGTAGGTCTTGGCACTGATAAGTATCTGTGCGGGGATAGACTGTGTTACCATCTCGTCGGAGCCGGCAGCCTTTCTTACGTTTACGGATATGCTTTTCGGATTTCCTGTATCGTCCTTGATCGATACTTCGATCTGCGAAGCTGTATTGTCAAGTGTGAGCACCGCAGGCGTTTTGTTGCCGTCCGCGTCAACTGTATAGCCGTTGTATTCAGTCTGCTGAGAGGCTGCATACGGTGCCTGGATATTCACGCGCTTATTCAGGCGGCTGCTGGCTTTATTGGTCTTGTCGATAGCCATACCAAGCTGTGCGAGAATAAGACCAAGCATCGCAAATACTGCAAGTGCCACGATGATCTCAACGAGCGTCGTGCCCTTCAGTGAGCGTTTCTTTTTTCTCATGCCAGCACCTCCTTAATAAACGTCATAGTACATAATGGTCCACATATTGTTTGTGAGAGCATTCTTGATATCCTGACCCTCTCCGCCGCCGGACTTCGTGAAGAGAAGTGTGAAGTCGTTAGAACCAGTGTTCATGTCCTTGAAGAGGCAGTTACCGATCCAGCTTACGCCCTGTGTATGCGAGGTCTTGTTGCCCTTTGCATCGTAGTAGATGAATTTGCCAGGGGTAGCTGCTGTAGTATTAGACCATGACAGAGTAGTGTACGGGCACTTTGCAGAGCCGCAGAACATGGCCTGATTCAAATTCTTAAGAACAGAATCATGCACTCCGTAGTAGTTGATGTTGTACTCGTCATCTTCCTTGACTACAATTACAGCACCGCTGTTGATCTTGTTGTAAACATCTTCAGTAAGAATACCACCGTTCTTGAAGGTAACTGTTCCTCTGATGAGGAAATTTACGCTTCCGCTGTTGCCAACAATTATCTTAGCTTCTGATGAACCAAAAGTCACATTATCAAGAACTACCCACATCTCCTTATCCTGAGGATCAATGAAAATAGTCTCGCCTGTATCGTTGTCGTTGCCGGTGATAACGATCTTCTCGCCGTTGTAAGTACCGCCGTTGACAGCGTTGATGTAAAGAGTCTCCTGACCCTTGATAGTTACCTTTGTGAAGTCAGCCTTATAGTTTGTTGTGCCGGCGTCATAAGAGCCGCCAGGAACGTCGGTATAGTATGTGTTGGAATCGAGCGTGTAGGTATCTGAGCCCTCAGCCTTTGTATAGCCGACAGCCTCTCTTACCTCTTCAAGTGTCTTGATGATCTTGTACTTACCGTCGTTTGTTTCGCCCTTGATTGCCTCGCGGGTCATGCTCGCGGGATAGATGCTTGAATTCTTTGCGAGCCATACGCTGAGATTCTCGACCTTGCTGTCATTGCCGTAGATCTCAGACTCTGTGAGGCGGTGACCACCCTGAGACTTGAGCTTGAGCCAGTCAGCATCTGCGGGATAGGACTTGCCGGAAGGATCAGCGTCGTAGTAGTATACAGCCTCGCCGTTGGTATTGACAGCCGAGCTGTACCATGCTGTGTAGTAGCCTTCGCCGCCGGTAGCAGAATCCTCGTCGCTCTTCGTCCAGTCAGGTGTCTGAGTCGGGTCGTCTGCGTTATTATTATAGTAGTAAGTGAATCCCTGATTTGTGACATTTTCAGTCTTTGTTCCGTAAGCATCACACTCAAAGAAGAGCGCATACTCATCCTTGAGAGCCTCAGGAACCTCTGTCTCCCACTCAGCCGTGGTCGAAAGAGCAGTGATAGTGTAACGACCGTCGCCGTTCATTACAGCCTGACCGAGATTATCGGACACCCAGTAGGTATACGGAGCATCTGTTCTTACATAATTACCGTTAGTATCGGTATACAAATTACCATTTGGTGAAACAACATAGCGTGCAACTAGGTCAGTCCAGTTGTATCTACCACCTATCGGACCCGGAGGATTCGGAACCGGCACTGATGCAGACGAATCATAAGAGCCGTCAACCGTTCCATAATAGAGAACCAGGTTTCTAAGTGAATCGACATCGTTATGCTCCACTCCATTTTGGTCAACTATTGTCCATGAATAATCTCTGGTAACAATCTCACCTGTGTTTCCATCAACATATAGTTTGTTTGGATCTACTGTACCGTTGATCACCATCGTACGAAGCTCTGCGGATTCACCTTCGCCCACAGCATACTTTATCTCAGTGGTCGTTACATGCATGCCTCCATCATAGGAAACACCCATAGCCATATAATTGTTCCAGGTTTCTTCATCAATCGTCTGCTTTTCACCGTCATTTATCTGGGCGTAGTAAGCTACAGGCCAATAATCCTGAGACAGATGAACAATAGTCTCTTTTATTTCTTCACCTTTAGCCCCATCAGGAGACCATGGCGTGTTCTCAACACCTGCAACTATCCTTGCCATTATTTTAGTGTTGGCAACATACGGGTTATCAAACTCAGCCCAGTTTCCAACTTCCTTGGACTCTGTGCGGTAGTTCTCGTGGATATTCTTGTTGATCTCGACGTTCTGGACCTTTACATATCCATAGCCGACATTGCCGACGTTGAAATTGTTGTTTCTTGCATAAACATCGGACCTGATAGCATGGTCTCCACCCTCGTATGAATCGGGATTGGATACATAGATTTTGCCGTCTACGCACTTATAAAGGGTAGAGGGTCTCAGTTTGTCGTCTAGTTCCTCTGTAGAAGCAAAGGTTATCTGACCTCCGACTACAATATCGCCATGAACTTTGAAATCAGCCCATTTATCAGCAGTCAGCTTAAGATTGCCTTTTACTCTGATATCACCGTAATACTCTCCCTTGCCGAGCTCAAGATTGTGGTTGCAGTAGATGTTGCCGCCGGTCGAATAGAACTGTGTAGCTGTCTTATTAGCCACAGAACGCGACCAAGCATAGAGCTTTGCAGTGTGGGAATTATCGGTAAGATAGCTCGTGCCTGTAGAATCCATGATGTAAAGGTCAGCGCCTGTCAGGCTGAAGCTCTGATTCGCAAGCGATACCTTACCCGCAAAGATGTTGTAGGGAGAGCCGTTCTTCTTCTCGGTGAGAGTGTCAACACCGGTATTGAATTCGATGAAGTCAGTCGCCTGCTTGCCTCTCAGAGTTCCGTCAACATAGAGGTAGGGGATCATCTGCTGTGTGATATCCTCATACTTCCATATGCCCTCTGTCATTTTTGCGTAAGGGTAGTCAACAGTAATATAGAGGTGGTTATCTATTATAAGGTCGCCCATAATAACAGTGCCTGTCTCCGTACCTGTTGCTACGACACTAATTCCGTTACCGCCACCCTGCTCTAAATTACCGTTTATGAAGGTGATCTCGTTAGCAAAGGTGGGATCATTCTCTACAACAACATTCTTGTAGGGGTCATTACCGTTTACATATGCGCCCTCAGGAGCGTCGATTCCTACGCAGAGCGCACCTGTTACGGTGCCGCCGGTAGGAATGATAGTACAGCCGAGGGTCTGGAAACCCTTGATAGATGTGGAGGAGGACTTTGTTCCGGGGGTCTTGGTGCGGAAGTACATGGATATAGTGCGCTCTTCCTTGCCGACCTTTGCCGTAGCCACAGCTCTGTAGAGCTGCTGCTTTTCAGGCTTTCCGGTGCTGGAATTGAATACATAGGAATCGTCCACATATTCAACTATCATTTTATCCTTCTGCCATACATTTGAAGAATCATAGTAGCCTACCTCACCCATTCCGGCGTTGTTTATAACTACGGAAGGAGTGAGCGTTGCTGACTTCTGCAGCGTTGCTACTGACTCTGCTACGGCTGCATTCTGAGACATCGCCTGTGCGAAGCTCTCAATTGCAGCGCGAGCTGTATATTCAGCCTGCGACTGTGAGTAATTCGCGTGTGATCTCCTGCTCGCAGCTGTTGAAAGCAGCAGCGTGCTCATCAGGAAGATAATCAGCAGCGCCATTACCGAAACCACAGTAAACAGGACTGAACCCTTCAGCCTATTTTTTCGTGTTTTCATTTTTTAACCGCCTTTCAAGTTATATTTGAAATAACTGCAGCGTTTGATGTATCTTATTTTGTATTTGCTTCTGGCATCTCGTAGAGTGAATAAAGTGTGATAACGAAGCTTACTGTAGAAGTGCCGGGCTCTTCGCCTTCTGCTACCTTAAACTCCTCGCCTTTTTCCTTTGCCTCGCTGAACTTCTCGAGCTGCTCATCGCTCAGATCATCAGTGAAGTCGTAATTGGAGATTGCAACGGAATTGATGATCATTGTCTTGGGGTCATCCTCAATCTGCTTCATGAACTTCCAGATGTTCTCCTTGGAGCCGCTTACTGTGACGCCATACTGTGCAGCAAGCGCACTGCCTGTGCTTCTGGCAGCAACGTAGTTGCTCTCCTTGTTTTCTTCAGCAAGCTTAGCCTGCATATCTCCGTTGATATCAGCAGCAACCATGAGGGATCTTGCGCCCTTGGGTGCTTCATAGTAATAGCTGATAGGTGTCTCGGAGAGATCTCCTACTGCAAGTGTCGAGATCTTGACATCGCAGTCGTTAGCATACTTCTGCATATACTGGTCGATCTTGCGGGGGTTGTCGAGCTTATCAACAGCGATAAAGTGGTCTGTTACGGTCTTGGAATCAGAAACAGTAGTCTTTATGCTGTCCTGAAGGTTCGGGATCTGGCTGATACGAGAGTAGATCTCGTCCCACTTCTGCTGTGTCTCAGTGCGGGTAGCATCGTGTGTCTTGATATCTTCGTTCTTGGGCTTGATAAGAAGGAAGAATCCGAGAACTCCGATAACTATTACTAATAATACTGAAAGTATGACTTTTTCTCTGTAATTGAGTTTCATGGTACTTCTCCTCCTTATTCAGCAGCGGGCGCCTGATAAGCGCTCTCTGTCTCGCTGAAGGTCAGTGTTACAGTGAATGTAACGGTTCCTTCTGTCTCTGCTTCCTCATCCTTAGGCTTAGCATTAGCCTTCTCCTCCTCGGTCATCTCAGGATCCGGAGTGAAGGTATAGCCGGAATACGAAGCCGTTGTGAATGCGTCCTCAGCAATGAGGTTGTCGATAAACTTGGAGGGAAGCTCCTGAGCCATCTTTACGGAGCCAGCGCTCGTAACGCTGAAATTCATTGTACCATTTGAGTACTGCGGTGCAAGGACTTCCTGATCTGTGAGCTTGAGATCCTTAGCAGTATCGTCGAGCACTTTCTCAACAAGCTCATACTTTGTGCCGTCGATAACAGGGAGAGTCTTGTATGCGTCGTATGCGTTGTGTACGTTTGTGTTCCAGCTTTCTACAGACCCCTTCATAGTGGTAAGCTTTGCATAGAGCGCTTCCTTTTCCTTGGTGTCCTGGCTGTCGATCTTTTCCTGGATCTCTTCAGTCTCTTTTACTATGCCATTGTCCTTGATAGCGAGCACAGCCCAGATACCGCCCACGATAACGAGCGGAACTGCTGCTGCAAGGAGAAGCATGAGGTTGCCGGAGCTGTCGCTCTTCATCTTGTTCTTTACGGCTGTTCCAAGGTCAGTCTCAAGGAGGTTGATCTTCTCGATCTCTCTGTTACGCTTGAACATAGCGCCGATAGCGTTTGCGTAGAGAGAGAATTCAAGATTCTCATGTCCGTGGATCTGCGGAGGAACGTTGATAAGACTTGTCTTAAGGTCGAGTTTCTCGAGCTCGTCGGTAAGTCTTACATATTCATGTGTATCACCGTAGAATACTACGTTCTCGATGACCTCACCGGTATTGCGGCTCCTGTGGAACTGGAGCATACGGAAGATGTTCTCGTTTACAGCCTCGAATACATAGTCCTCAGAGTTACCGTAGTCAGCAGCGTCGATCGAAGCGAAACGTGAGAACGAGAGCTGTCCCTGCTCATAGAGGTTGAGTGAGATGAAGTTGTTGTCGATCTGTACAGCAAGGAGCGGCATCTTCGACTTGATCTTTGTGTCGGCAAGAAGTACCTTTGTGATACAGTTGCAGCCGATCATTACCGAACGGAGGGTAATGCCGAGGAGCTTGAACACTTCTCTGTAGCTGTTGATGATCGCGTACGGACAAGCCGTAGCGAGTACTCTGTATGCAGGTCCCTGTCCCTCAGTAGTGTCTGCGTCGCCTACGATGATGTAGGATACGGAGTAGGAATCGTCGAGGTTGAGCTCAGCCTGCATCTGCTGCTTTACTACCTTCTGGATATCCTGGTTCTTCTGCTTGGGGACTGTCATTTCCTTGAAGATCGTGAGGTTCGAGGAAATGGATACGATAGCCTCCTTGTCGGGCATCTTGTGTCTCTTGAGTATGCCGTTGATGAGAGTCGCTACGTTGGGCACGTCCTTAACGTGTCCGTTTACAATAAGGTCTTCTTCGATGTTAAGGGTAGCAGCGGAGCTGATCTTGATTTTTCCGTTGCTCTCAACTCCCTTAACAACTCGTATATTTCTATCGGTAATATCAAATGAAAGCATTTATCTTTCCACCTTTCGTTATTATTCGTCTTCGATACTTTCCATAGAACCGTAGAGTGCGGGATAAACGCCTCCGACGAAAAGTCCTATGACAACGCCCATGAGGATGAGCATGATAGGCTCGATCATTCCTACGAGTCGCTGAACAGCGGAGTCAGATTCTTCCTCGTAGTACTCTGAAGTCTTTTCGAGGATGGAGTCGAGCGCACCGGACTCCTCACCAACGAAGATTACCGAGCAGAACATCGGCTCGAATAACTCTGTTCTTGTGATAGCCGCGGAGAGCGTCTCGCCCTGCTTTACCTCGTCAACAACGTCCTCGAACTTCAGGTCAACGTAGGAGTTGCTGAGGATCGACGAAGCCTTTTCAAGGCAGTCAACCATGGGGATACCGCTCGAATAAAGCGAGGAAAGTGTACGCGCGAAGCGCGCTGTGTAGATCTTTGTTACGAGGGGACCGAAGCCCGGACCCTTACATATCAGACGGTCAAGTTTCAATCGGAAGCTCGGGACCTTAATCATATAGCGGATTCCGAAATAGATAAGGGCAACGATACCGATAACGAGGAACCAGCGCTTTCTCAGGAAGTCGGATATAGCCGCGAGGATCTTGGTCAGCGCAGGCATCTTTGAAGGATCGTCGTACATCGCGATGAACGTAGGCATGATGAAGATGAAGAGGAACATCATTACTACTACGAGGAGCACTGCGAGGATGATCGGGTAGATCATCGCGCCCTTGATGGTGTTCTTGAGTTTACCTTCCTTAGCGTAGTGATCGGACATACGAGTCATGATAACGTCGAGTGAACCCGAGGACTCTCCGGCATTTACCATCGAGATAAGGAAGTTCGGGAAAGAACCGGAATGCATTTCCAGCGTGGACGAGAAGGATTCACCCTTCTGTACGTTCTCGTAGATGTCCTGCCAGATCGCACGTGCCTTTTCATTCTCCTGCTCTTTTACAAGGATGTCGATCGACTTTACAAGGGTAAGACCCGAGCTGAGCATCGCGCTGAGCTGTCTGCAGCAGAACGCGAGTTCCTTGGTCTTGAACTTGTAAATTGATTTTGTGTTGGTTGAATCGCTTTCCTTATAATCCTTTATGTACAAGCCCCTCTCCTTAGCTTTGGTGAGGAATTCCTGTTCGCTCTCGGCATTCATAATACCTTTGCTCTGTTTGCCTTTAGCGTCCTGGGCTATGTAGGAAAAACTCTTCATGAAACCACCTCCATAGTTGATTAGTTTTCACACGCCTTAATACTAATCATTATAACATTTTCAATGATATTTTTCAATCGCTTTTTTGCCTTAAATAATACCCCGTTTTTTATTAATATTCACCAACTTTTTTACTGTCTGTAATATTCATCAGCGCATAGTAAGGCTATTTCTACAAAAAAGCATATTTCAAGGCAGTGCAAAGCACAGCATTTACCTCCAATGCTGTACATTGTTAAACTTACACAAATATTATACCATGCATTGAACACAATTGCAACACAAAACGAGATATTTTCCGAATTTTTGATATAATTGTAAACTGTGGCAATAAACTTAACTTGAATTTGGGCATTTTGCACTCTGACATTTTTTTCACAGCGATCAGCCATCATTTTTGCCGCCTATACATTTTAAATATAATCATATATAATATACTTCCGACGGGCATTTCTGGGCTTGAAAAATCCTGAGCGTTCTGCTATAATGTACTTATCAGATCCATGGAGGGATTCGTATGAGCAATAAAACATATACTTTAGTCGCGGTCGGAGTTCTGCTCGCGACTGTCATAGTTCTCGTTATATCCGGCATGAAGGCTGACCGCTCCGCCGATGAAGCCTCAAAGAGCACACTCGAGGTCGTCCCGGCTGCGTCAGACTCTGCCGAACCCGAGGCCACGGAGAAAAAAGCCTCCAAGACTACAGAGCCCGCAGAGACCGAAGCTGCCAAGACTACCAAAAAGTCCACCAAAAAAGCCAAAACTACCGCTGCTGAGACCACTGCCTCCGTGACCACCACCACCGCGGCTGAGGACAACTACGTCGAGTACAAATTCCGCAGCAAGAAGCTGCTCAACGAGCACTTCGAGAAGCACGGCGGTGAGTTCGACTATGATACTGCCGCTGAGTACGAAAAGGGCGCGAGCGATGTCATCAACAACCCAGACGCGCTGTACAAGGTCGAGGCTGAGGACGGCGACGGAATTTACTACATCGAGGAGACCAACGAATTCGTCGTGCTCTCCACGGACGGCTATATCCGCACCTATTTCAAGCCGTCGCGTGGTATCGACTACTTCAACAGTCAGTGAGGGAGCCATGAACCAGAGACTCCCCTATCTCCGCGAAAAGACCTCGAAGCTCACCGCCTCGCCCGGCGTCTACATCATGAAAAACGCCAAGAGCGAGATAATCTACATCGGCAAGGCTAAGAACCTCCACAACCGCGTGAGCAGCTATTTCCGTGAGAATCCCGACCACACGCCGAAGGTCGCGGCTATGGTCTCGAACGTGAACGACTACGACTACATCGTCGTGGACAGCGAGTATGAGGCTCTTCTGCTCGAATGCAGCCTCATCAAGCAGCACAAGCCCAAGTACAATATTCTCCTCAAGGACGACAAGGGCTACCACTACATCCGCATTTCCGATGAGGATTTTCCGCGTATCACCGCCGAAAAGAACACCAAGGCTCCCGGGCGGTACCTCGGTCCGTATACGAGCGGCTTCATCACCAAGGAAGCTGTGAACGAAGCCAACCGCGTGTTCATGCTCCCGACCTGCCATAAGCGCTTCCCGCTGGACTTCGGCAAGGGACGCCCCTGCCTGAATTACCACATCAAGCTCTGTATGGGCGTGTGCCGCGGGAAGATCTCCCGGGAGGAATACTGCAAAACGGTCGCACAGGCTGTCGAGTTCATAAAGAAGGGCAGCACGGAGTCTGTCGAACGCATGGAGCAGGAGATGAACGAAGCCGCTGAGAGGCTCGACTTCGAGCGGGCAGCACTGCTCCGCGACCGCATAAACGCCATAAAAAAGGCTTCCGAAAAGCAGAAGATGATAAACAACACCGTCGATTCGGCGGACGTCATCGGTATCGCCGAGCACTACGACGGGCTGTACGTCTCGGTTCTGATGTACCGCGGCGGGCGGCTCTACGACAAGGCCGTGTTCGAGTTCGGCAAGCCCGACGGTGAGGACGTGCTTTCGGTGTTCATGGAACAGTTCTACCATGGACGCACGGACATCCCCAAGGAGGTCATCATCGACCATATCCCCGAGGACGGTGAGCTGATACAGGCTATGCTCGAGGCTCAGGCAGGGCGGAAGGTCCGCCTCTGGCAGCCTCAGAAGGGCAACCCGCTCGAGCTGCTCCTGCTCGCACGGAGCAACAGTGCGGAGTACGCTGCGCTCAGGAACGACCGCACCGGCAAGGAGGTCATCGCGCTCGAGGAGCTTGGGAAAAGTCTCGGGCTGGCGAAGCCGCCCCGGTATATCGAAGCATACGACATCTCCAACCTCTCGTCAGAGTCGATGGTCGCGGGAATGGTCGTTTTTGAGGACGGCAGACCCCTCAAAAAGGCGTACAAGCGCTTTACCGTCAAGGAGCAGGAGCTCCAGAACGACTACGGCAGTATGCGAGAGGTCGTCAGGAGGCGGCTCATGCACATAGTCGAGCAGGACGGAGATGAGTACTTCACCCGCAAGCCCGACCTCATACTCCTCGACGGCGGCAAGGGGCACGTCAACGCCGTAGCGCCGCTGATACGCGAGCTCGGGCTGGATATCCCGGTGTTCGGCATGGTCAAGGACGACAAGCACCGCACCCGCGCCATTGCCACAGGCGGGCGTGAGATACAGATAAACAGCGTCCGGGCGGTGTTCGACCTCGTGACGAGGATACAGGACGAGGTACACCGCTATTCAGTGAGCTTCATGCACTCGCGGCACAAGAAAAAGACCTACAGCTCCGAGCTGCTCTCCGTCAAGGGTATCGGAGAGAAGAAGGCAGCGAAGATACTGCTGAAGTTCAAGACGAAGGAGAAGCTGCTCGCGGCGACTCCGGAGGAACTCGCGCAAACCGCGGGCATCAGCCCTGAGACCGCCAAGGAGCTCTGGGACGTCATTCAGGGAATGTAGAATGTTCCCGTATCTGACAAAATCTACAAAAATAAAATCGCTGATTTGTGCGGATTCACCTATCTTTGCGGAAAAATATAGACAAGCCCGCACAAATGTTGTATAATGAAGCGTAAGTATCTGCACGACAGGAGTTTTTCAGATGAGAGTTATTACCGGAACCGCGCGCGGGAGAAAGCTCACCGCACCGGAGGGTCTGGACGTCAGACCCACAGCCGATAAGGTCAAGGAGGGCATTTTCTCTGCCGTCCAGTTCGAGCTTGAGGACGCATATGTCCTCGATCTCTTTGCAGGCAGCGGTCAGCTCGGTATAGAAGCGCTCAGCCGCGGAGCTAAACGTGCGGTGTTCGTGGACAGCTCGCAGAAGTCGATTCGCTGTGTCAATGAGAACCTCCGCAACTGCGGCTTCGAGCGTCAGGCGGAGGTGGTATCGCGCGACAGCTACGACTACATCAGCCTCACGAACAAGAGCTTCGACCTCATCATTCTCGATCCGCCGTACAGACACGGGCATATCGCCAAGATACTCCCTCTCGCGGCTGCAAAGCTCAGCGAGGGCGGGCTCATAATATGCGAATACGAGGACGCAGCTGAGGTCCCGGAAACTCCCGAGGGTCTCACACTGCGCAGGACCTACCACTACGGAAAGATCAGCGCGGCTATCTTCTGCCGCGAGGCTCAGGAGGAGGCAGACGAGGAATGAGAAGGATAGCGGTCTGCCCGGGCAGCTTCGATCCCGTAACGCTCGGACATCTCGACATAATCACCCGCGCTTCAAAGCTGTTCGACAAGGTCATCGTGCTCATCTCGCGCAACGCAGGCAAGGCTCAGCCGAGCTTCACTGCCACGGAGCGTATGCTGATGATAGAGACCGTGACCCGCGACCTCGATAACGTCGTCATCGACATCCTCGACGGACTGCTCGCGGATTATGTGCGGAACGTCGGTGCGATAGCGATAGTCAAGGGTCTGCGTGCGGTCAGCGACTTTGAGTACGAGTTCCAGATGGCGCTCGCCAACAAGAAGCTCTACGCGAACGCGGAAACGGTCTTCCTGACCACTGCGGCGGAGAATATGTATCTCAGCTCGAGCGTGGTCAAGCAGATAGCATATTTCGGCGGCGATATAAGCCACTTTGTTCCCGAAGCAATACTTGATGATATACAACAAAGACTGGTCAAAGAGAGGTAATTAGCTATGAATATTGATGAAATCCTTGAAGAGATGGACGAGCTGCTCGACAAGGCAGGCTCGATGCCGTTCGTGTCGCACAAAAAGGTCATCGACGGTGAGCGCATGAGAGAGCTCATCAACGATGTCCGCCTGAATATGCCTCACGAGCTGAAGGAAGCCAAGAAGATCGAGTTCGACTGCCAGAGGATACTCAACGAGGCTAAGCTCAACGCTGAGGGCATAATCCGCAAGGCTGAGGAGCGCGCTGCGCAGATCGTTTCCCGCGAGGCTATCGTGCTCGAGGCTAAGAAGAAGGCTGTGGATATGCTTACAAAGGCTCAGACCGCTGCCAAGAACCTCCAGCAGAACGCGGCTGTTTCAGTTGCGAAGATGCTCAGCGATACAGAGCTCCACTACGCACGCAACCTCCAGAGCATCAAGTCCGTGAAGAACAAGATCACGGGAAATGCCGGCACTCCGGCAGCGCTCGGGACCAACGGCAATAAGGGTATAAAGTAAAAAATGAGGACGGCTTGTGCCGTCCTTTTTTGTGCAGAAATGCTCCTGTAGGGAAGAATTCCGTGTGACCGCCAGCGGTCACAGACAAATATACCAATTAAAACAGCAAGGAGACGCCCTCTCTTACAGGGCGTCTCCTCTTGCGGAGCGCCTTTCAGTCAGTTTCGCTTCGCCTTAAAAACTAAAAGCGAAGCGACCAGAGGCTCTGCCTCTGGACTCCGCCAAAGGGATAATAATCCCTTTGGGATCCCATTGCTGAAATGTGTTCAACAAATCTTCCGTATGCGATGTACAAGTATGGGTGTTGTTAAAAGTGAACGAGCTTGCGAGTGACAACGTGTCCGCCAGCGCGGGCTCCGCGCCCCTTGGGGATCCCATTATTTGTTTATGAAAGACCTCCCCACAGTCTCGCAGACTGCGGCAAAATAGCCCGCAGCTTCAAGCTCTGCCGCACACTTTTCCGCTGCGGCACGGTCTGTGAACAGCCCGAATACCGCACTTCCGCTGCCGGTCATGACCGAGCTCAGTGCACCCGCGGCAAGCATTCCCGCCTTTATGTCATCGACCTCCAGCAGACTGACTGCTTGCTCGAAAAGGTTCCCGAAGTACCTGTATGCCTCGTCCGGAGTGCTCTCGAGCGCGTCCACGAGCTTCGCGGTCTGCGGGTGTACGGAGTCTGTGAGCGCGTCGATACTGCGGTAAGCCTGCGCAGTGGAAACGCCCTCCGTGCCCTTCGCGATAACGAGTATCCGACCGGAATACTCCCCTATCCTGCGGACTTCCTCGCCAATGCCGCCGACGTATGCCGTCCCTCCCGTGAAGAAGAACGGAACGTCCGCACCGAGCTTCTTACCGAGCCTTGCAAGCTCGTCAGGAGACGCGCCCGCACCGGTCAGCTCGTTCAGGCAGTACAGCACAGCCGCAGCGTCGGTGCTGCCGCCGCCCATTCCCGCCTGCGAGGGAATGCCTTTGACTATCCGTATGCGGCAGCCGCTCCCGCCGTAGGTATCGAAGAAGAGCCGCGCTGCCTTGTAGGCGATATTGCGCTCGTCGCAGGGTATGGGGTCGCTGTCAGCGAACTGTGCGGGCAGTTCGCACTCTATAGTGATACCGTCCGCGAGCGTGACGTCGATATCGTCGTACAGCCCGACAGTCTGGAACACGCTCTCTATCGAGTGGTAGCCGTCGGGGAGCTTCCCCGTGACGTCGAGCGCAAGATTTATCTTAGCCGCAGTTTTTATCCTCATTTTTCTCTCCTCTGAGCTTGTTCAGGAAGCACTCGATACGGCGCATAGCCTCCATGAGGTGCTTCAGCGAATACGCATACGAGATACGGATATGCCCCTCGCCGGACTCGCCGAACGCGCTTCCGGGAACAGTCGCTACCTTCTCCTCGTAGAGCAGACGCTCGCAGAATTCCTCGCTGGTCAGCCCTGTGCTCTTGATACACGGGAAGACGTAGAACGCGCCCTCCGGGTCGAAGCAGGTCAGACCGAGGCGGTTGAACTCGCTGACAAGATAGCGGCGGCGAATATTGTATTCGTCCACCATCTTCGCGACCTCAGCGTCGCAGGAGGTCAGTGCCTCTATCGCGGCGTTCTGACTTATATACGGACTGCACATTATGCCGTACTGGTGTATCTTCGCTATCTGCGAGATGACAGGCTCCGGAGCACAGACATATCCCAGTCTCCAGCCGGTCATGGCATAAGCCTTCGAGAAGCCGTTGACGTAGATAGTGCGCTCGCGCATACCCTCGAGCTCGATTATCGAGAAATGTGTTCTGCCGTAGGTCAGCTCGGAGTATATCTCGTCCGAGAGTATCATTATGTTGGTGCCGCGAAGGAGCTCCGCTATGGGCTCGAGGTCTTCGCGGGTCATTATCGCGCCGGTCGGGTTGTTCGGGAAGGGCAGTATCAGGAGCTTTGTGCGGTTTGTTATCTTATCTCTGAGATCGTCCACAGTCAGCTTGAAGTTGTTCTCTATCCTAGTCGGGACAGGGACTGCCACTCCTCCCACGAGCTCCACGAGGGGAGCGTAGCACACGAAGCAGGGCTCGACCACGAGCACCTCGTCGCCGGGGTCGATGAGTCCGCGCACTGCAAGGTCTATAGCCTCGGAGCCGCCTACAGTCACTATCATCTCTCTGTCGGAGTCGTACTTAACGCGGTGCTTCTTCCCGATACGCTCGGAGATAGCCTTTCTCAGCGGAGCCAAGCCCTTGTTAGGGCCGTATATGATGTGCTTTCTCTCGAGCACCTGTATAGCCGCCTTGCGTATCACCCACGGGGTCGAGAAGTCGGGCTCGCCGACGCCGAGGCTGATGACGCCCTCCATAGTCCCCGCGATGTCGAAGAACTTGCGGATACCGGACGGCTTCATTTTCTTTATCTTCCCGGAAAGGACCTTATCGTAATCTATCATGCTCAGCAGAGGCCCCTTTCATCGGTCTCCTCACGGTCGATGAAGATACCCTTTTCCTTGTATTTCTTGAGTATGAAGTGGGTCGCGGTGGAGAGTACGCCGTCGATGGTGGAAAGTCTCTCCGATACGAAGAACGCAACGTCCTTGAGGTCGCTGCCCTTCACCTCTACTGCGAGGTCGTATGCGCCGGACATGAGCGACACGCTCTCGACCTCGTCGTACATCATGATAGTCTTGGCGATGTCGTCGAAGCCGCAGTCGCGCTGCGGAGTGACCTTGAGCTCGATAGTCGCGTAAACTGTGGATTTGTCGTAGAGCTCGTCGTCCACGATAACGCTGTATCCGCGGATAACGCCCTCGTCCTCGAGCTTCTTTATCTCAGCGGCAGCCTCCTCGGCGCTTATGCCGAGCATCTCGCCGAGCGCAGTATTGGTGATACGCGCGTTCTGCTGGAGTATTTTTACGATGTCGTTCATAGTATCGTTCCTTTCAGAATTTGTAGGGGACGGCGTCCCAGACGTCCCGTTATGGTATTTATTGGCGAATGGCACGGGTCAATGCAGATATCGACCCCTACATTATCTTGATGAATCCCGGTTTCCTTTTCCGGAACACTGCATAGTATCTGAAGCCGGCTTCGTATGCTATCTCAGCGCCTTCGCGGACGCCGCTGCCGATGTCCTCCGGGGTGTGGGAGTCCGAGCCCACCGATATCACCTCTCCCCCGAGGTCGCGGAAGAGCTTTGCGTATTTCAGCCCCGGGAATGTCCCGCCGAAATTCTGGCGGATACCGGAGGTGTTTATCTCTATGCCCTTGCCGTTCTGCGCAAGCAGCCGGAAGCTCTCGGCGATGATGTCGTCAAAGCGGGAGATGTCGGGCTCGATGCCGTAGCCGCATTTCATGTAGCGCAGGAGGTAGGTAAGATGTCCCAGAACATCGAATTTTCCCCACTGGCACAGCTTGTAGATCTCCTCGAAGTAGCGCCGGCAGAGGTCGTATATCTCAGCCTCGGTGTACTGCGAGTAGTCGAGGAAGCAGAAGTCCTCGGTCTTGGGAAGCTGGTGCATGGAGCCGATGACGAAGTCGAGGCGCGGGTCCGAGACAGCCATATCGGCGATGTCCGGGGCGTGGGTCGCCTGACCGAGCTCCACTCCGCAGATGAGGTCTATCTTCCGGGAGTACTTCCTTTTCAGCTCAGTGACGGCTGTGAGCGAGTTCTCGAAGTCCCTGCCGAAGTCGAAATAGGGATAGACGGTCTCGCCGGGGTAGTGCTCCTGAGAGTACCAGCGGTTGCATTCGCAGTGGTCGGTGACGGCGTATGCCGCGAGCCCGAGCTCTATCGCACGCTCGATACACTTGTTTATATCAGCCTCGGAATCGACCGAGAACTGGGTGTGGGTGTGGCAGTCGATTAGCTGCACGTCAGCGCCTCCTTTCATATATCTGTTATTATAGCATAGTTGCCGGGAAAATGCAATGGCGGGGAGAATAGTATTCGCGTAAAAATGGTTATTCGTGCGACCTCAGCGGTCGCAGGCGAAAATGTTCGTGAAGGCGGCAAGGGAACGCCCTCTCTTGCAGGGCGACCCTTCGGGTCCAACCCCTCTGTCAGCTCCGCTGACATCTCCCCGCACTGCGGGGAGTCACCTCTCGAAAAACGATTCACTGGATCGTTTTTCGATTCACCCTTTGCGGAGCGCCCTTCGGTTTATTTCGCTTCGCCTTAAAAACTAAAGCGAAGCGACCAGAGGCTCTGCCTCTGGACTCCGCCAAAGGG
>JAEELF010000063.1 GCA_016288815.1 Ruminococcus sp. | reverse complement strand
TGACGATGAGACGTCCAACTGTCCGGCGGACTATGCTCCGTACTGCCGCGCCTGTGAAAACTGCTGCAGCGAGAGGGAGCGGAAGTGCTCCGCACAGCGAAATATCAGCAAATGAAGCCGCTCCCGCAACGGTCGTCCCGCACATCACATATCCGCCCGCGAGCGACAGCGCGAAAGCTGCGGCATTGAGCGCGCCGGGGTGTTTTTTCACGTTCATGTCTATTCCTCCAGTCATCAGATACGATACATTATAGCACGTCCGGCGGGCGGAATTTGTCGGAATCATGGGGGAAAATTAGTGTTTTTTGTACACGTTCGACCTCACAGCCGCAGACTTTTTTATCTGTAAACGCAACAAGGGGACGCTCTCTCTTACAGAGCGTCCCCTCTCGAAAAACGATTCACCGGATAGTTTTTCGATTCACCCCTTGCAGAGCGCCTTTCAGATCATTTCGCTTCGCCATTAAAACTAAAGCGAAGCGACCAGAGGCGCCACCTCTGAACTCCGCCAAAGGGTACAGGTACCCTTTGGAATCCCATTATAAAAAACAGGACAGCTCGTGCCGTCCCGTTTCGTGACAAAATTATAATTTTTCGTGTCACATCGTGACCAAAAGCTCCCGCGAGAATGCCTTAAGCTCATCAAGGTTCAGCGACTCCAGACGCGCGGTCTCAGGCAGTCCTAACTTCCGCAAAGCCGCGTAAACAGGCTCTTTTCCGATACCGAGCTGCGACGACAGCGCGTTCGCGGCGGTCTTGCGTCTCTGCGAGAAACCTCCCCGCACGACCCTGAAAAAGAACCTCTCCTCCTCGGAGGGAAGCCGCCCCGAAGGGTCCGGATCTATGCGTATCACCGCGGAATCCACGTTCGGCGACGGCATGAAGCACCCGCGCGGGACGTTGAACAGCTTCCGCGCCGTGCCGTAGTAGTTCACCGCGACCGTTATCGCGCCCGAGTCGCGCGAGCCGACATCTGCGCACAGCCGCTGCGCCGCCTCCTTCTGCACCATGACCGTGATCGACCCAAGCGGCAGTCCGCTCTCGAGCAGCAGCATGATGACCGGCGACGTGATGTAGTACGGCAGATTCGCGCACACAGCGACGTTCAGCCCCGAAAATTCGGTCTCTATAAGCTTCGCGAGGTCGCACTTCATGACGTCCTCGTTGTATATTTTTATGTTGGAAAATCCCGCGAGGGTCTCGTCGAGAATGGGCAGCAGGCGCTGGTCGATCTCGACCGCCGCGACCCTGTCCGCACGCTTCGCAAGCTCCGCCGTCAGGACGCCGATACCCGTGCCGATCTCGAGCACTCCCCACCCCGGGGCAGCGTTGCCGATTTCGGCTATTTTCGGGCATACAGTGGGGTCGATGATGAAGTTCTGCCCCAGTCCCTTCGAGAAACTGAACCCGTGCCGGCTGAGGAGCTCGCGGATATCCCTGATGTTCGTCAGCTCCATGTCACTTCACCCAATGACGCTCTTTCTGCGAAAATTCGGACTTTTTGGCGTCGTTCATGATCTCTATGTCCTTGACGAGGTAGTCCGCCGAGCGGTATGCGTGCTGGAAATCCATGTCGGCAAAGTGATATTTCAGGTCTACGAACTCGCCGTCGATCGTGATGTCCAGACCGTTTAGCTGCCTGCCGGCGTACTTTTTCTGCCCGTAGGCGATGTACTCGTCGATTTCTTTTCTGCTCAGCTCACCGCCGGAAACGTTTATCTTCATACCTTACCTCCGTTAATTTTTGCGATGACAGCCTCGGCGCACTTCATTCCGTCCACCGCCGCCGAAACTATCCCGCCTGCGTGTCCAGCGCCCTCGCCGCACGGGTAAAATCCCGGTATATCGGGCGATTCGAGGTCGCTGTTTCTCTCTATCCTGACCGGAGAGCTGCTTCTGCTCTCGATACCGGTCAGCACAGCCTCGGGGTCATCGAAGCCCCTCAGCTTTTTTCCCATTTCGATTATTCCTTCCCGCAGCGCCTCGCAGACGAACTCCGGCAGGTAATCCTCCGGCGGAGCAAGCCTGACTCCGGGCTTGTACGAGGGGCAGACTTTCCCCAGCTTTACGGGCTTTCTGCGTTCAAGGAATTCTCCTACCATAATTGCGGGGGCGCGGTAGTCCGATCCTCCCGCAGCGAACGCACGCTCCTCAAGGTCGCGCTGGAGATACATTCCCGCGAGCGGGTGGCTGCTGCCAAAGTCCTCCGGACCGATACCCACGAGCAGCGCACTGTTGGAATTTTCGGCGTCTCGGGCGCTGCAGCTCATGCCGTTGACCGCGAGCCGTCCCTCCTCCGAAGCCGCCGCCATGACGTACCCGCCCGGACACATACAGAATGTGTAGAGCGACCGCCCCGAGGGCAGGTGGACAGCCAGCTTGTACGCCGCCGCGCCGAGGGCTTCATGACCCGCGAAACCGCCGTACATAGCCTTGTCGATGTCCTCGCGTCGGTGCTCGATACGCACCCCGACGGAGAAATTTTTCTGCGACATCGTGACGTTTTTGCTGTGGAGGAGCTCGAAAACGTCGCGGGCGCTGTGCCCGGTCGCGAGAATGAGATAGTGCGAATCTATGGCGTGACTGCCGTCCCTGTCGGTGTAGATAATCCGCGAGATACAGCCGTCTGTGAGCTCATACCCAGTAAACTTCGAGTTGAAACGCACCTCCCCGCCGAGCGCGATGACCCGCTCGCGGAGGTTCTTCACGACCTCCCTCAGACGGTCTGTGCCGATGTGCGGCTTGGCGTCGGTAAGGATTTCTTCAGGGGCGCCGAATTCGGCGAATTTACGCAGTATCCAGCCGATACGTCCGTCGCTTATGCCGGTGTTGAGCTTGCCATCGGAGAACGTCCCCGCGCCGCCCTCGCCGAACTGCACGTTGCACTCGGGGTCGAGCGGACCGCCGTTCCGGAACGCCTCGACCGCCTTCACGCGGGTATCGACGTCCGCGCCGCGCTCGAGGACTATCGGCTTCGCTCCAGACATCGCCAGAACGAGCGCCGCGAGCATTCCCGCTGGTCCGAAGCCGACTATGACGGGGCGTTCAGAATGGCTTGAAACCGGCGTTACTGAGTACTCCTCCGGCTCGTGACGCACCGCATTTTTCAGGCGCCTGATCAGCTTTTCCTCGCCGCGCGCCTCGATGTCGAGCGACAGTATGAAGTGTACGTCGGTCTTTCTCCGCGCGTCCACGGACTTCCTCGCGAGCCGAACGGACTTGATGTCGTTTCCGGCTATTTTAAGCCTTTTCCCGCAGAGTCCTCTCAGGTCGGAGAAGTCCTGTGAAAGCTCCGCCCGGACGCCGCTCACGCGGATCACCGGCGGGCTCCTTTCAGCGAATCAGCGGCATTTGCGCCCGCTTTTTGTCCCGACGCCCATGCCCATTGCAGGTTGTAGCCGCCGCAGTCGCCTGCGACGTCCAGCACCTCGCCGCAGAGGAATATCCCCCTGTGCAGGCGCGAGCGAAGGTCATCATCTATGTTTTCTGCCGAAATACCACCCATTGTCGACTGTGAGCCCTTCCACGGAGCGCAGCCCGACACCGGGAATCCAAGCGACTTTATGCACCTCGTCACGGCGCTCAGTTCCGGCTCAGAAAGTGAGCCGAGAGGGTCGCTCAGAGGGCGTGAAACAGCCTTTTTCGTGAGGTAGAGCGCGAGCGGCTTCGCTAACATCCCCATGAGCAGCTCCGAGACCTCCCCGCGCGGACGGAGAGTGCATACAGACCGAAGATACGCCGTTATCTGCTCCTCGAACATATCCGGGGCGAGGTCGGCGCAGAGGGTCAGCTTCCCCTCGTGCTCCGCGAAAAGGTACGCCAGACTGAACACGCAGATGCCCGAGATGCTGTCCTCGTTGAATTGTATCTCGCCGGACTCGCTTCCCAACAGCTGGCTGCCGGAATATGCCGAAATGCTGCCCTTTGCACGGACTCCCTTCAAGCCTTTCAGAAGCTCCGGAGCGACTCTCAACGGCGCGACCGCCGGACAAATCTTCGCGGTCTTGTAGCCCATTTCGCGCAGAATACGCATGACAGAGCCGTCGGTGCCGTGTTGCGGGGAGGCGTAGCCGCCCGCCGCGATGATGACCCTGTCCGCCATGACCTCGTCACCCGCCGCAGACCGCATAACATAGCCGTTCACATACTCCTCGACCGCCTTGACGTCAAACGAGCAGACCTCCTTCACGCCGAGCTCGAGAGCCGTTGTCCGGAGGGCGTTCAGGACGGTCGCCGCACTGCCGCTGCGGGGGTAGATACGTCCCTGCGGGTCAGCCGTGCAGAGCACTCCCATGCCCGCAAAATAGGTCTCCGCGGGCTGTACGGAGGTGATTACGCTCACCGCGTCCACGGAGCCGTGATAGTGCTCGGGGGAGATATTTTTATTGCCGAGATTACACCTGCCGTTGCCGGTCGCGAGTATCTTGCTGCCGACTCTCGCGCTGCGCTCGAGAATGAGCACATCGGCATCGGGGCGGATGCGTTTAGCGCTTATCGCCGCGGACAGACCCGAAGCTCCGCCGCCGACGACCGCAATGTCAGTTTTTACCATAGTTCAGCCTCCGTTCTGCTCGGGGACGAGGTCCATGACCACGATCTCCGGGCGGTTGTTGAAGCGCACAGGTGCCGGTGATACGCCTATCCCCGACGTGATGAACATAGTCCCGCCGGTGTAGTCGAAGAAGCCCTTGTCGAAGACCTTCTCCCCGTTCCATTCCGGCAGGATGGTGCTGGAATCGGGGTCTATGAGGGGTCCCTTGCCGAACGGCAGCTGTACCATTCCCCCGTGAGTATCCGCACAGAGGGTGAGCTCAGCGCCGAACCTTGCAAAAGCGCTGTAATTCGGGATATGAGCGAGCACGATATTGAAGCAGTCGGCACGCAGTGAGAACTCGTTGGTGAGGTCGAAGGTGTCGGTGTAGTGAACGTTGTCGATGCCCATGATGTGAAGGTGGTTGCCGTTGACCTCGACTGTCTCCTCCTTGTAATCCATGAGATGAGCGCCGGCAGCGACGAGCTGGGACTTGTACTCCTTGCTGGTGTCATGCTCACCAGTGACGTAGTAGACCGGGTACCCGGCGGAGATGATGTCCTCGGTGAGGTTTATTGGTATCTGTATGCGGTCCCACTCACTGTCGCGCGAGTACATATCCCCGAGCACGATGACGAGGTCGGGGGCAGCCTTCTCGATGCGGCGGACTATCCTGCGGTTAGAGATACCGTGCTTTGTGGCGTGCTGGTCAGCGATAATGCAGAGGCGCACGGGGGAGCTTATCTTCCCCGACGCGACCTCGACCTGCACGGTCCTGAGGGTGTAGTTGTTGAACCACCACACGAATACCAGCACGAGGAGGACGGTCAGCAGTCTGCGCAGGTGCTTTCTGCGTTTGCGTCTGCCCCGGACAAGGTCGGCGTGGTCGGTGTCGAACTGCTCGCTGAAGACGGGCTCGAGCTCGTCCTCGGCGGCGTAGTCATAGGTCTCGTATTCTTCCATTTTGTTCTCCGTTTTGTTTCTGTAAGTTTATATTTATCTTTAGCTGCCGGTGGATATTCCGTATTCCGAATTTATTTCATGTGTACATCGAGCTGCGGGAAGGGTATCTCGATACCGTTCGCGTCAAACGCCGATTTTACGGCTTCTACCATGTTGTACCGCGCAGTGAACCAATCCTCGTTCTTCGCCCATACGAGAACGTCTATCGACACTGAGCTCTCGTTGTGGGAACGCATTCTCACGATGGGTTTGGGGTCGGTGAGTATGAGATTATCCTGCGCCGCAACGCCGAGAATGACCTCGCGAGCCTTGGTGTAATCGGCGGTGTAGCTGATGTCGAAAATCAGGTCGATACGGCGGGTCGGGCTCTCGGTGTAGTTGATGACCTTCGCCTCGGAGACCTTGCCGTTCGGGATAAAAATTGTCTTGTGGTCGGGCGTGACGATCTTCGTGTAAAGAATGCTTATGGACTCGACCACGCCCACAGTCCCGTCCAGCTCGACCATGTCCCCCGCCACAAACGGCTTGGAGAAGAGGATTATGAACCCTCCGCAAAGGTTCGACAGGCAGGTCTGGAGCGCAAGGCTGACTGCAAGTCCGGCGGCGCCGAGTATGGTGATTATCGACGACATCGGCACATTCAGCACGGTCAGCGCCATGATGAGCACGACCACATAAAGCAGTATGCGTATCAGGGAAACGAGGAAGCTGCGGGCTGCGCCGTCAACGTTCGAGCGCTTCATGGAGCGCGTGAGGAGGCGGGTCAGGAGCTTCACTATGACGACTCCGATGACGAATATCACCACAGCCATTATCAGCGAGGGGAGCACTCCCCTGAGAT
>JAEELF010000062.1 GCA_016288815.1 Ruminococcus sp. | reverse complement strand
TCACAGATGGATCAGCAGGAAGTATTCAACTACGGCAGAACGATCGACGAGAAGGAAGAAGTTGCTGCTAAGTTCAAGGCTGAGACAGTCAAGGGCTCACAGTTCAGACAGCCCCTCCTGGAATTCTCCGGCGCTTGCGCAGGCTGCGGCGAGACTCCTTACGCTAAGCTGGTAACTCAGCTCTTCGGCGACAGAATGATGATCGCTAACGCTACAGGATGCTCCTCTATCTGGGGCGGCTCCGCACCTTCCACACCTTACACAGTAAACAAGAAGGGCAGAGGTCCTGCATGGAGCAACTCCCTCTTCGAGGACAACGCTGAGTTCGGTTACGGTATGTACCTCGCAACACAGACCCTCCGCAAGAGAGTAACAGACAAGGTCCTCGCTCTCCAGGAGAAGGCTGAGAACGCTGACGTCAAGGCAGCTATCGCTGAGTACCTCGACACCTACAACGACGGCGTTGCAAACAACATCGCAACAGACAAGCTCGTAGCAGCACTCGAGGCTTGCGGCTGTGACGAGGCTAAGGCTATCCTTGCTGAGAAGGACTACCTCTCCAAGAAGTCTCAGTGGATCTTCGGCGGCGACGGCTGGGCATACGATATCGGCTTCGGCGGTCTCGACCACGTTATCGCACAGGGCAAGAACGTAAATATCCTCGTATTCGATACTGAGGTTTACTCCAACACAGGCGGACAGGCTTCCAAGTCCACACCTACAGGAGCTATCGCACAGTTCGCAGCAGCTGGTAAGGTCGTAAAGAAGAAGGACCTTGCTGGTATCGCAATGAGCTACGGTTATGTATACGTTGCACACGTTGCAATGGGCGCAAACATGAACCAGTGCATCAAGGCATTCGCTGAGGCTGAGGCATACGACGGACCGTCCATCGTTATCTGCTATGCACCTTGTATCAACCACGGTATCAAGACCGGTATGGCAACAGCACAGGCAGAGGAGAAGAAGGCTGTTGAGGCAGGCTACTGGCACCTCTACAGATACAATCCTGACCTCAAGAAGGAGGGCAAGAACCCCTTCATTCTCGACTCGAAGGCACCGAACGTAGACGAGTACAAGAACTTCCTCATGGGCGAAGTACGTTACAACTCGCTTGCACGCTCCAATCCTGAGAGAGCAGAGAAGCTGTTTGACGCAGCAGTTGAGAACGCAAAGGATCGTTACGATTACCTCACACGTCTCACAACACTCTACGGACAGGACTAAGCGGGGAGCCCCCGCGGGCAGCATCGCGCTGCACAAATGAGGCAACGGAAGTAATATTCCGCGAATAAGAGAAATTGATCCCCCGGTTCATCAGAGCCGGGGGATCTTTCTATCGGTATGAACGACCGCGCGGTCGTTTTTCTTGCCAGCGACGCCGCCCCGGCGTCCCGCCAGATTCCCACACAATAAAAAACCCCCGAAAGCAACTGCTATCGGGGGCTGCATTTTTAAAAAGACCAGAACATCAGTTATACGCCGCGATCTCCTCATCGATAACGCCGGTCCACGCCTCACGGAGCGTAGCCCACGAATCGACAGCACTCTCACCGTTGAGCAGAGCCTCAGTGAGGTTATTCATGACGCCGCGGGTCTCGTAGGTATACTCACCGTCGCCGTACATTCTGTCGCCCATACCGTATCCGAAGTCGAACATCGGAACGATCACAGCGGGATCCTTATAGGTCACGAGCGCGTCGTACTGCTCCTCAGTGATAAAGGAGGTAACGATACCGGAAGCGGTCTGCTGCGGGATAAGAGCCTTGCTCTTGGCGATATCCTGGTACTTCTCCTCGGTCGCCGCGATACGCTCACAGCGGATATACGCTGCAACAGCCTCGCCCTTCTTGGAGTTCTTGACGAGCATTCTCGCACCGTAATTGCAGCAGAGGTAGTACTCATCAGCACCCGGCTCCTTCGGGAAAGGAACTATCATGAGGTCGAGGTCGGGGTTCTTTGCATTGGAAGCACCGAGTGCCCAGTCTGCCATAGCGTAGAAGAGAGTGGACTGATTCTCCGGGAAATTGCCCATCCACGACGGGTCATAGAGCTGGCTCGAAGCGATGTCCTGCATAAGGAGCTCAGCCTTTTCGATCTCGGGGTCACCGATATTGTTGGAGAACTTGCTGCCGTCGTAGTTGATGATAGTGTGGCCCGTGGACTGTATCAGTGCCTGACCGAACCAGCCGTTGATACCGTAGCGGGTCTGACCTGCGGGAGCGTTAGCAACGAAGGTCTGCATCATGGACATAAAGGAATCCCAGTCCCACTCGCCGTCCTGATAGAGCTCATAGGGATCATCGAGGCCCTCGGCCTGCATCATAGTGCGGCTGTAGGTGATGATGAGCGGGTCGGAGATGCAGTAGGGGATAACGTAGTGACCGCCGTTGTAGGAGAACATATCAATGACGTCCTCCATATCGCCCCAGAGCTCCTCGTCGTCCATACCGAGGATATCGTAGTAGGGATCGAGCGGGTCGTACTGATTCTTGAGCACACCGTTCGGAACGGCCTCCCACTCATAGGGGAACATATCGACCTCCTCGCCGGAGATTATCATAGAAGCGAGCTTGTTGAACTTGTCCTCGGAGGTGGTCTGAACGTAGTTGACCGAGCAGCCATAGACGTCCTCGTAGAGGGCGAGAGCGTTGGAGCGGTCGGCCATACCCTGAGGGTTGATGTCGTAGTAGGAAAGCCATGTAATGGAAGTGCCTGCGAGATCGACGTTGCCTCCGGTGATCTCGTCTTTGTCCGCGGAGGGGAGGGTATTCTCCTCGGAAGCCTTGGTAGCGAGAGCCTCGGAGGACTCATTCGCGCTGTCCGAGCTGCCGCCGCAAGAGGAAACGGCGAGAGCCATTGCCGTAACTGCCATGAGAGCGGCAAGGGTCCTTTTTAATCTGTTCATTGTGAAAAAACTCCTTTCGTGCTGAGCGGTGAGGTGCCGCAGCAGCCTGTTGATTACATTATACAATAAAGGAGATAAAGTGTCAAGGACTTTATACAGCTGCATACGCTTCCGGGAAGAGCTAATGTTAAATTATAAAAATATGTACAGTGCACTTGACAAATGATGTAAAGCTTGCTATACTAATATTGTAAAGCTAACTTTACCTGAAAGGGAGCGTGATAGCTTGAAAAACAGGATACAGGAGCTGCGGAAGGAACGCAGAGTCACGCAGCAGGAGCTTGCGGACGCGCTTGCAGTCACGCGGCAGACGATAATCTCACTCGAAAACGGAAAGTACAATGCTTCTCTCACGCTTGCACACAAAGCGGCGCAGTACTTCGGGATAACGATCGAAGAGCTGTTCATATTTGAGGGAGAAGAGAACCTGTAAGGAGGCAATTATGGAAGATTTCAGAAGATCACTGGAAAAGAAAGTCATAAAGTACAGGGTGTTCATTGTGATATCACTTGTGGGGATGCTCACACTGGTCATATTCGGCAAACATAATGACGGCTTTAACGCAACCAGCGGATTTTTCGGAGGACTGTGCGGTGTGCTGGCAGTTCAGCTGATACAGACGAAGAAGGCTCTGCGCGATGATGTCCGTCTGAAGAAAATGTATATCCAGAGCACTGATGAGAGGAATATCCAGTTAGTGCAGAAGTCCTCAGCGGCTATGTTCAATATCATAGTAGTAGGACTTGGACTTGCTACGGTAGTGTCAAACTTTTTCAGCAGCGTGGTCTGCTGTACGCTGTCAGTGTGCCTTGCGTTCGTGTTTATTGTGTACGGGGCGGTCTCGGCGTACTATAACAGCAGAATGTAAGATGCACGGTCAGCACAAAAATACTAACCGTTCTCAAATGTATCTGATTTAGCAAATTCAAATTTGTTCATAAATTGTTAACCACTTTACGTTAAAACTGCACAATCAGCAGAAGGAATGTTAATGCATAACGCTGAAATTTTGAGCAAAAGCCCATATGTTGATAAATTGTAACCGTTTTGTAATTTACACGGACGGAAAAATAAGTATAATGTAGGTACTACATATTATAGGCGGATATCAATAATGAAAGTAGTGTGATAACATGGTCAAGACCAAGATCAACAAGCTGAAAGCGCAGCTTATAAGCGGCGTACTGGCGCTCTCAGCAGTAGCAGCTCCGTTTACTGCATCAGTGACCCCCTCTGTCGCTGTCACAGCAAATGCGGCTGATACAGATAACTATGCAAGACTCCTTCAGTACTCTCTCTATTTCTACGATGCGAATATGTGCGGAGACAACTCCACAGGCGCTATCTCGTGGAGAAGCAACTGCCACATGACCGATGAGGTCAAGGGCGGCTTCCACGACGCCGGCGACCACGCAATGTTCGGACTTCCGCAGGGCTTCACAGCTTCAACTCTTGAGTGGAGCTACTACGAGTTCGGCGACGCATTCGACGCAACAGGCCAGACCGAGCACCTCAAGGTCATCCTTGATCACTTCTGCGAGTTCTTCAAGAATTCCACCAAGCTCAGCGGCGGCACAGTTACGGACTTCCTTTACATGAAGGGCGAAGGCCACGAGGACCACAACTACTGGGGACCTCCGGAGCAGCAGGGCAGCAGACAGATGTTCTGGACAAGTCAGGGACAGACAAAGGCAAGCGACATCGCTGCCGAGTATGCAGCTGCACTCGCCGCAAACTACAAGAACTTCGGCCAGGCAGAGGATCTTACCTACGCTAAGGCTCTCTACAATTTCTCCACACAGTACAACCAGCCGTTCTCCTGCGAGTTCTACGGCTCCAACAGCGTTGCCGACGATCAGGCATGGGCAGCAGGCTGGCTCTACCTCGCAACAGGCGATAGCCAGTACCTCAACGACCTCAAGTCCAAGCTTCCTAAGGTAGGCTGGGTACACGGCTGGAACGACGCTCACCTCGGTGCAGCCTGCCTCCTCGGCGAGATCACAAACGACTGGAGCGCAGCCAACGGCTTTATGTCCGCCAATGCGAACGGCAGCAACTATATGTTCCTTGATAAGTGGGGCAGCGCACGTCTCAACTGCTCTATGCAGTTCACAACTCTCGTTGCTACAGCACATCAGGCAGGCAACTACAAGGATTGGGCAAAGGGCCAGATGAACTACATCCTCGGCCAGAACCCCGCAAATACCTGCTTCGTAACAGGCTTTGCTTCCAACAGCGCAAAGAACGCTCACCACAGAGCAGCTTCCGGCTACACAAGCTATGAGCAGTTCCCCACAGGAGAATTCGATCAGAACGACCATATGAAGGTTTATTCTACATACGGTTCTAACTCGCACACTCTCATCGGTGCGCTCGTAGGCGGTCCGTGCGATGCAGGCGGCACTTACCACGATAATATGTCTGACTACGTCTGCAACGAGGTAGCGATCGACTACAACGCAGGTCTCGTAGGCGCAGCAGCAGGTCTCTACCACTTCTACGGCACAGGCTCCTGCGATACATCTATCGAGGGCGTAACAAAGATCTACTCTGGTTCTTCGCAGCCCACAACATCTACTACAACTCAGCAGACAACTACCACAACACAGGGCGGCAACAGCCAGACTACAACTACAACGACCCGTCAGCAGAGCAACACCACAACTACCACAAAGGCTTCCACAAACGGAAACACATACGAGGTAACACCCAACAAGCACGTTGTATTCGACCAGAACGCAGACGAGAAGATGATCGCATTCCCGTGGGAAGACTTTGGTCTCCCGTCGGGCGCGAAGGTAAAGAAGGTCGAGGTAACTATCTCCTCCAACAGCGACATCGGCAAGTGGGAGGGCGCATTCGGCTCCTCCACAAGCGTAGCTCCTGATTACTGGACAATGACTGACAATATGTCACAGAGCATCAGCGGCAAGACCGGTACTATCACATGGAACGTTGACTCTGATACAGCAGCGATAATCCAGACCCAGTACGGCGGCGAGCTCAAGTTCGGTACATGGTGGATCAACAGCGGCGAGTTCACAGTTGACAGCGTCAAGGTAACGGTAGACGGCGGCACAACTACCACCACAACTACCAAGGCTACCACAACTACTACAAGCACAACTACCACCAGAACTACCACAACTACTACAACTACCACAAAGGCAACAACTACAACAACGCAGGGCGGAGACGGCAATTATCTTGCCGGTGACGCAAACTGCAACGGCGTAGTAAACATGGCAGATGCAGTAGCGATCATGAAGAGCCAGGCAGATCCTGACAACTTCGCACTGAGCACACAGGGCAGGAAGAATGCAGATGTCGTTGGAAACGACGGCGTAACGAACGAGGACGCACTTGCGATCCAGAAGTACGAAGCAGGCATATATACCAAGCTCCCGGTGTGACCCGATAAAAACGCAAAGGGCGGACAGCAATGTCCGCCCTTTTTCATACACAGAACTCACTAACACCCCTGCCGGGGATGCCGCCCCTGCAAATCACCCTACCGAACAAGAAAGGCGGACAATAATGTCCGCCCTTTGCGTTATCATATTTTCTCGTCGGTGTGTATCATCACGATGCTCTCGATCATTTTGAGTTCCTGCTTCCGCACAGTTTTCTGCACCGTGCGAGCGTACTCCTCAGCGATCTCGCTGACGGGTATCTCGATAGTCCGCGCGAGCGCATCCTCGCCGGTGAGCGGCACCTTAGGCAGGCTGCCCGACTTACGCTTGACGCGCTTGTTGGAGATGATGATCACCGTCCACATTACGATATTTATCACGACAAACGCCGCTACCGCGATCAGAATGACCTTCATTTCGTCAGACAAAGCTCACACCTCCCGCATTTCCGGCCTGAACATCAGCGCCGAGATGTTATCCCGCTCGCCGCGCTCCTTGACCGTGTCGATGAGCGCACGCATTTTGGCCTGCATGGTGCTCCTCGTAGTGACGAATCTGGGAGAGAGCGCCTCGAACATCTCCTCCTCAGAGACCACATGACGGAACCCGTCGGAGCAGATGAGGTAATTCGCCCCGTCCTCGAGCGTGCCGAGCTGTATCTCAGGAGTGACCGCACCCGAAACACCGATACACTGGATAAGCGCGTTCCTGCGGGGGTCGGTGGCAGCCTGCTCGGGAGTCATGTTGCCGCGCTTGATCTCGCGGTTGATGAACGTCTGATCCTCGGTGAGCTGACGCAGCTGGTAGGAGATCTTGTAGAGTCTCGTGTCGCCGACGTGGAAGCTGAGGTACTTCGACCCCAGTGCGATGACGCCGGTCGCAGTGGTACCGAGCTGGATGCTGCGCTGTCTGCCGTAGTCGATGAGCTGAGCGTTCAGGCTCTGTATACGCGATGTCACGCGCTTTGCGGCTTTGTGCCAGTCCCATGTACTGAGCTCAAAGGGGAGCTCGTTGTCGAACCAGTGAACGAAGCTGCGGATGACGGTAGCACTCGCGAGCTCGCCCATATCGAGACCGCCCATGCCGTCGCACACGAGCATGAGCCCGACCATGCCGGCCTCAGCCTCCGCGACCTTTATGCACAGGCTGTCCTGATTAGTCTTTTTTGAGATGCCGATATCGGTATCGGCTGCTGTGATGTATTCCATGGATTCCCTCCGGGGGCAGAAAAAAGGTTATCTTGTGAAGATGAATTCCTCGTTGGAGAGTTTGATGACGTCCCCGCTGGCGAGCTTGCGCTCGGTGTTTGCAGGGACAACAGTCCCGTTGACGTAGGACTTGTTGGTGGAGCCGTTGTCGATGAAGAAGAACTCCCCGTTCCTGCGCCTGATGACAGCGTGCTGACGGCTTATGGTCTTGTTCCCGGTGACGCAGTAATCGCTGTGGGCGCTGTCCTTGCCGATACGGAACGTATCGGAGCTTATGGTGACCTCATCGCCGTTTGAGCGGCGCTTGAGCTTAGCCGTAGGATTCTCGAGATC
Source organism: Ruminococcus sp. (assembly GCA_016288815.1). Lineage (GTDB taxonomy): Bacteria > Bacillota > Clostridia > Oscillospirales > Ruminococcaceae > Ruminococcus. The sequence goes on along the minus strand of JAEELF010000062.1, from coordinate 54,891 downwards.
GCTGAGGAGCATAGTACCCTCATCCTCTTCGTTGAGAAGGGCGGGAGCAGGTGAGGATGTCTTGAGCTTTGCGGAAGCCGTATTGATGTCCTTGATGATCTGCTGAGCGACGTCATTCCCCGCGGACGCAGCCGCAGCCACGGGCTTTGCGGGCTGAGGAGCGGGTGCAGGAGCAGCGGGCTTTACCGGCTGAGGCGCAGGAGCGGCAGGCCTTGCGAATGAAGCCTGCTGAACGGGCTGCTGAGCGGGTCTCTGTACTGGCTGCTGAACAGGCTGCTGGACAGGTCTCTGCGCCTGCTGCGGAGCGTTCTGGACCGGAGTCGGCTGCGGTGCCGGAGTGACGCTGATGTAGCCCATTCTCTGGAGAACGCCGTGTGTGGAGGGCGAAACGCCGTAGATATAGCGCTCGAACTCCTGCATAGAGAACGACTTCAGGCTGTTGAGGTAGCCCACGAAGTTGCTGACGTAGGAGGTATCCTCACCGGAATCGAAGCTGCACGAGTTGACGAGCTGACGGAGGAAGGGGATGAACCCGATGTTCCTTTCCGCGCCGTTGACCGGCTGATATATGAAAAAGAGGTCGCCGGTGCGGGGATTGATGATGATATTCTCGGTATCGAACACGAGATTCTCGGGGCGGAGGTTATTGGCAGTAGTTTTTTTCATGACCTCGGCGATCTCAGCGACGATCATGAAGAACTGAGCGCGGTTGACCTTTTTGCCGATGAACTTGATGAGGGGCACACCGACAGCGCCGATGTAGAGGAGCTTTTTCTTATCCTCGACAGTAGGGCGCATGATACCCTTGACATAGACTCTCGAGAAGAACGAGGTCTCATTGACGTTGAGAGACTCACCGGAGGAGAGCTTTTGTCTGATAGAGACTCTGTCGTTGGCTGTGATCTGCTTGAATTTGCCCATTTCAATACCCTCTTCTATTATGGATTTGCAGGAAAAACCTATACACTGTAATTATACACCAACTCCGCCGCAAAGTCAAGGATTTGAGGACTAAGATTCCGGTAAGCGATAGGTCTGCAATGCAGGGACGCACTATTCGGGTATAAGTACCAACGATGGGATTCCAAAGGGGCGCGGAGCCCGCGCGGGCGGTCTAATGCAAAGGGAAAAACTCATTGTGCGGCAGCGTGACGCTGCGCCCGGACACGTTTCCCCCTCGCTTATAGCCGCACATGCAAGGGCGCATTCCGCACAATAATTCCGCATTCCGCATTGCAATCCCGGCCGGTATCTGCTATAATATGACTGAGGTGAACGCCATGCTGATGATCTCGATGATCGAACTCGACCACTCCGCGCAGCACGCGCACGCGCACGCCCTGCTGCGCGAGTGCCTGAAAAAGCGGAACATAGCCTACCCGGACGCGCCCCTGCGCATGGGGGAGAACGGCAAGCCATACTTAGCGGAGCGCCCGGACGTCTTCTTCAACCTCTCCCACGCGGAGGGGATAGCGGTCTGTCTTGTCGCGGACACAGAATGCGGCGCCGACTGCGAAAAGGTGCGGAAGTACCGCCCCAACGTCGCAAGGCGTTCGTTCTCGGAGAGCGAGCGCGCCCTCATCGGGAGCCTGCCGGAGAGCGAGCGCGACATGATGTTCACCCGTATCTGGACGCTGAAGGAAGCCTACGTCAAGGCGCTGGGAACAGGCATCGGTTACCCGCTCAGCAGCGTCAGCTTCGGCTTCTCCGGCAGCGCCGTGACCACCACTGCCGCCGGCTATGCCTTCCGCCAGTACATCATAAAAGGACAGTATATAGTATCAACGTGCATAAAAATCCCCGCGCGCGGGAACGAATAATCATTCCAAAATGCTATTGTAAAATCAGGAATAGTGTGCTATAATAAGACGATACGTGCAAAAATGCCGTAAATCAGGACAAGGAGCGGATATATATGGTAACAGTCGAAAACCACATCGGAAAGATCTCCATTTCGGAGGCATACCTCACCGACATCGTAAGGCACGCAGTATGCGACTGCTTCGGCGTCGCGGACGTCTGCAACGTCAACACCTTCCGCTCGACGATCTCCTCCCTCTCCCGCGGTAAGCTGTGCAAGCCGCGCGGAGTGGCAGTCCGCCAGGACAGCAAGGGCGGACTTGTCATCGACCTCCATATCAAGGTCACCTACGGCACCAACATCACCGCAGCCGTCAACAGCATAATCCACAAGGTGAGCTTCACCGTCGAGGAGGCTGTGGGTACAGAGGTCCATAAGGTCAACGTCTACGTTGACGACATGAACTCGTAACGTATTGAATGGAGGAAGAACTGTGATAAACGGTTATCTGCTTAAAAACGCCATAATATCGGCGGCTATCACGATAAACAACCGCAAGCGCGAGGTCGATGAGCTCAACGTCTACCCCGTGCCTGACGGCGATACAGGAACGAATATGTCCATGACCATCGGCAACTCCATAAACGAGCTCCGCCGCATGGACGACAGCGTAACGGTCTCCGAGGTCGCTTCCACGGCTGCAACAGCATTCCTCAGGGGCGCCCGCGGCAACTCGGGAGTAATACTCTCGCTGATCTTCCGCGGCATATCGAAGGGACTTGCCGGCTGCGAGGAGGCAAACTGCGAGGATTTCGCAAGGTCGCTCGAGCTCGGAGTAACAGCCGCATACAAAGCAGTCATGAAGCCCGTCGAGGGAACTATCCTCACGGTAGTCAGGGCAGCGTCCGAGAAGGCAAAGGAGATCGCCCTCTCCACGAGCGACGAGGTCATCTTCTGGAACGAGGTCTGCACCGAAGCCGAAACAGTCCTCGAGCAGACCACCGAAATGCTCCCCCAGCTGAAAAAGGCAGGCGTAGTAGACGCCGGCGGCAAGGGCTTGGCGATAATCTTCCGCGCGATGTACGACGTCTTCAACGGCGGCGCGATAGCGACCCCCGCAGAGAAGACCGCAGCGACCGAAGCAACAGTCGAGAACTTCAGCACCGCCGTCAGCGAGTACGACGACGAGATAACCTACACCTACTGCACGGAGTTCATGGTCGAGAAGAAGGAAGACTGCCCCGACCCGTTCATGCTCCGCGCCTACCTCGAAACGATCGGCGACTGCGTCGTAGTCGTTGACGACGAGGAGATAATCAAGGTCCATGTACATACCGACAACCCCGGCAAGGCGCTCCAGAAAGCGCTTGAATTCGGCTATTTCATCAACGACCCCAAGCCGAAGATAGAGAATATGCGCATCCAGCACAAGAACAAGGTCAAAGAGGCAGAGGCAGCCAAGGAGGGCTTCACCCCCGCGGAGCCAGAGAAGACCTTCGGCTTCGTCGCAGTAGCGGCAGGCCACGGACTTGAAGCCATGTTCACCGACCTCGGTGCGGACGTCGTAGTCAAGGGCGGCCAGACCATGAACCCCTCCACGGACGACATACTCCGCGCGATACTTGCGACTCCCGCAAGCACAGTCTTCGTGCTCCCGAACAACAAGAACATCATCATGGCGGCAGAGCAGGCAGTAAAGCTGACCGACCGCCGCGTTTGCGTGCTCCAGACCCGTACTATACCGCAAGGTATCGCTGCAATGCTTGCGTTTGACGAAAGTCAGGGACTTGCCGAGAACCGCATCGCGATGACCAAGGCATTCGAGAAGGTCCAGACCGGACTTGTCACCTTTGCCGCACGCGATAGCGAGTTCGAGGGACACCAGATCAAGGAGGGCGAGATACTCGCGCTCGACAACGGCAAGCTGAGCTTCACGGAGCGCGACATCAACAAGGCGACCTACAAGCTGGTCAAGAAGCTGACCAAGGGCGACGCGAGCTACGTCACGCTGATATACGGTGCGGACGTTACCGGCGAGAACGCCGAGCAGCTCCAGGAATTTATCCAGAGCAAGCTGGGCGACAGGGTCGAAGTAATGCTCGTGAACGGCGGACAGCCGGTGTACTACTACATCATCTCAGTTGAATGAGTTAAACAGCAGCCGGTAAGAGTAGTTCTCATATAGAAATTTTACATGGACTTATTGAGGGAGACCCTTTCCTCAGAAAGGTTTTCACCCAGTAGGTTCGCGTAATACTTCCATATGAGCATTACACTTACCGGCTGCCTTTTTTTGCATAAATTTCGCTGTTTTGGTTGCAATCCGAGCGGATATATGGTATAATAATAGAGTTATTACATTGCATAACCAAATTGAGAAAGGAAGTTGGATATGAGCAGCATTGCTGGACTATTCGCAGCCGATCTTGTAATGACCGCCGCAGTGTCGGCGAATTTTATACGCTCGGCAGCAAAATATAAGTATCTCCCCAAGCCAAAGCCGGCAGAGCCCGAGGATGACCCCGCCGAACTGACGGAGGATACTCCCGCAGAGGACGCCCCGGAAAAGAACGCTCCCGCTGAGGAGCCGGCACCCGAGGAGAAAAAAGCACCCGCAAAGAAGCCCGAGCCTAAAAAACCCGAGGCAAAGAAGAAGCCCGCCCCCAGGAAAAAGGACGCAAAGAAGGCTCCGGAGCCGCAGCAGCCCCAGCCAACAACGAAGGAGAACGTCCTCTCGCTGTTGAGCACGATATTCACTGTCATCGTGGTCATGGTCGGTGCAGCGGACATTCTCGGCATATCGACGTTCAGCGGCTTCAGAGGCGCCTTTGCGGCAATGGCAGTGACCGTAGTGATCGAGATGCTCTGCGACTACGTCCTCCGCTCGAAGTCCTCGCGGCTGCTTCGGTTTGCCCAGAAAATAGCCCTTGCAGCGCTCGTGCTCGAGCTCACCGTCTTCCAGTTCCCGTCGTACCACCTGCTTTTCGGCGGCTACGAGAAGAAGACCATCAAGCCCGGTGACGGCTACTGTGAGAACGTCGATTCGATAAACGGCGACGGCAGTATCTCCGCGAGCGGAGCGGGCGAGGTGCTCATCTCGTTCGAGGAGCTCGGCATGAAGGTCGGCACGGTACACGCCAACATAAAATACGATGGCAAGGCAGACAACATACAGAAGATAAACTTCATCATAGACGCCGCAGACGCCACCCACGAGGAAATGCGCTACGACGTCATCAGGGGCGAGATAGTCAGCAATAACCCCGACTCCGCATACGTCACAGCGCTGATGTCGGGAGATATCCGTGATATCCGCTTCAAATTCACCGGAACGAGCGGCAGCCAGCACTACACCGTCGAGAGTATCGAGCTCAACGTCATGATACCGTTCACCGTATCGTGGCTGAGATACTTCCTCATCGTGATACTCGGCACGTTCCTGTACGGAATGCTCAATTCAGCGCTCCTTCTCGCAGCGAGCGGCAAGACCCGCAGACTGTGCAAGGTCGCAGCAGCAGTAATAACAGTCATCTCCCTGACTCTCGCGATAGAGATAGTCTTCAAGGAGCTCCCGGACGGCGGACTGAAAAAGCAGTTCGAGCTCAGGTCCGGCGACCAGATAACCGAGGAGATAGTCACAGCCTTCGAGGCAGGACAGGTCTCCCTCACCGAAAAGCCCACCGCCGAGCTCATGGCGCTCGACGACCCCTACGACTGGGGCGTGCGTGACTCCTCCGGCGCATACTACCGCTGGGACCACGTCTACTACGACGGCAAATACTACTCCTACTACGGAATAGCACCGGTAGTTCTGCTGTTCCTGCCCTACCACAAGATAACGGGCAACTTCTTCTCGACGAACATCGCCGTGCTGATATTCTGCCTGATAGGCCTGATCTTCCTCACCATGACCTACGACGCTATAATGAAGCGCTGGTTCAGGAAGATACCCGCCGGCTGCTACATCGCAGGCCTCATCATGCTGCACACAGTCTGCGGCATCTGGTTCTGCGCAGGACGCACGATCTTCTACGAGATATCCATATCGTCGGGCTTCGCATTCACGACACTCGGCGCGTTCTTCCTGATCTCGTCCAACGTCATCAGCAAGGGAAAGACCTCGCCCGTGAAGGCGTTCCTCGCGTCGCTCTTCCTCGCGACGGCAGTCCTCTGCCGCCCGACGCTCGCAGTGTACTCCGTATGCGCGTGCATCTACTACCTCTTCGGACTGAAGAAGGCTTCCACCGTTACCACCGCCGAGGGAACGACCTCCCGCAGCATACCCAGAGGTATCATCTACGCCGTATGCGCACTGCTGCCCTTCATAGTGCTCGGCTCAGTGCAGATGTGGTACAACTACGCGAGATTCGGCTCGCCGCTCGACTTCGGTATCCAGTACTCGCTCACTATCAACGACTTCGTTGACTCGCAGTACCACACCCACTTCGTCCTCATCGGACTTTTCAACTACCTGATCGCATTCCCGTCGATAATCCCTGAGTACCCCTATGTGACCACCCCGTACTACCGACTGGGCGCGAACGGCTATTATTTCAGCGACGTCGGCAACACCTCGGGAATATTCTGGCTGGCGCTGCCGGTATTCGGCTACTTCCTTGCAGGACGTGCCCTCCGCAGACTTCCCGACCGCAAGACCCGCCTGAAATGGCTCACGCTTATCGGACTTCCCTGCGTAGTAATGCCGCTCGTGATAATCTGCTCGATATGGGAGAGCGGATATGCAGTACGCTACGTCGCGGACTTCTCATGGGAGATACTCATGGGCGCGTTCGCAGTGCTGTTCTTCCTGTACACAACGAGCAGGAACGAGACATTGAAGAAGCTGTTCCGTCTGTTCATGGGAGTGTCCGTGATAGCAGCACTGGTGATAAACATCCCGCAGATATATCATTTCTCACTGCCCGCCTCGGACTATCCGGAGCTGAGCACATTCTACACACAGGTAATAGAATTCTGGAAGTAATAAAAAGACGCTCCCCTCGGGGAGCGTTTTTCGTCATCGCATACGGAGCTTTTTCAGCAAGGGGATTCCAAAGGCAACCTGCACCCTCTGGCGGAGTCCAGAGGGTGCAGCGTCGCGCTGCCAAAAAAGCTCCCCGAAGGGAGCTTTTTCAATGCAGGATATTATCAGGACTTAACAGGCAGCTCAGTAACGATACCCGCCTCATACTGCTGGATAGTGAGAGCGTCGGCGTTGGTAACACCGTCCCCGTTGCCCGTAACGTCAGCCAGACGCTTGCCCTTGGCGCTGAGCGCGTAGTCATCAGGGTCAGCCTGACTTCTCATGATCGCGACCGCGTCAGCCATATTGACTTCGCCGCTGCAGTTCGCGTCGCCCCAGAGGTCGGAGGAACCGTTGGCTGTGAGTTCGCGGCTCGAGCTCACCTTGTTCAGGGTATGGAAAACGAAGACGATATCCGGGTCCTCAGGCATATCGTAGCCCTCGGGAACGGACGTGATGAGACAAGTCCATGTGGTCTTGGACGGGTCAGTGATGTTATCCCACTTCATGTCGATGACGTTGAGCCCGTCGCCGGAAACATAGGTCTTGGTACCGAGGTCGTTGCCGCTCTCCTTGCCGGAGATAGAGAACTCGACACCCGAAACAGCCTTGCCGGTGTCCTTGTCAGTGAGAGCCAGCTCGAATGTCATGGTGGAGTAATCGGGAGCGAGCGGGATCTCAACAGTCACCTCAGCAACGCCGTCGCGGCTGATCAAGATGCTCTTATTGATCGATGAAGGATACATATACCCCTGCGGAACACCCTTTATTGCTACCTCCCAGTAGGTACCATCAAGGCTGTCCATATCGTGCCAGTTTACATTCACAACTTCCGGCTCAGAGCTTGAAACGAACTCCTTAGAGCCGTAGTAAGCACCGTTTTCGCCGCCTCCGCTGATCGAGTAAGTCACGCCGGAGAGCTGCTCGCCGGTGTCCTCGGCAACGATGTTCACCTTCACGAGGTACTGCGGAGCGACGGGTGTAGTTGTAGTAGTTGTGGTCTCTGTAGTTGTTGTGGAAGTAGTGGTCTGTGAAGTCGGATTCTCGTACTGGATATCCCTCTCGACACCGTTGACCTTGCTGTCAACAGTTCCGGTGCCGTATATCTTGTAGAGACCCGCAGCCGCAGCCACGAGAGTAGCGTTGTAGTCGATACCAACCTCAGAGGAGGTGATGTCGTTGAGCGCGTCAACGTACTGGAAGGACGTATTCGAGAATCCGCCCTCGAGCGCACCCGTGAGGGTGTAGCCCTTGCCGCCGAAGGTCGCGCCTGCCGCGTTGTACTCGTCCCAGCCGCGCAGACCCGAAGCCGCCTCATGGTGGGGATACTTCGCGGAGATGTCACTGTAGCCGACAACGAGGCATACGTTCTTGGGGTTATCGCCGAGTATCATGCTCATCTGGCTCTTAGCCCATGCGGAGTAATCGCCCTGATTGTGCTCTGTAAGGAGCAGACCCATGAACTGTCCCGCCGTGTTGTAGCGTGCAGCGCCCCAGCCGTCGGGAACGTACCATGTGCCCGGATTATTGAAGTTTCCGGATGCGAACTTCTTGACGATACTGTAATCGCCGTTTATCTCACCGTTGAGCACAGAAGCTCCGAGATAAACGTTGCTCCAGCAGTATATCCAGTTGGGGTCCTTCATGTTGGAGCTGAGGAAGTTCTTGTATTTTTCATCATTTGTGGCAAGATAGAGGAAGCCGGCTGCGAATGCCTGATCGTCAACGTAGGTGCTGGTATCATAGAATCCGCCGACACCCTCGGTCGCACATTGGTTGTACTTTGTGGAGAAATCCCAGAGTGCCTTAGCGTAGGTGAGGTCATCCTCGTTGCCGAAGTTGATGTAGTTAACGGCAAGACCTGCAGCGTACTCAGCCGCGATGTCGCTTGCGCCGCCGGATGTCTGGAACACCTTGCGCGAGGACTGATCCTGTTCCTCGGGAGGTCCCCAGTAGCTGTTGTGATCCATGCCGCCGTCGCCGATCTGGTATACGAAATTCGTTACCGTGCCGCCGCTGAGTGTTGTGGAATCCTTGAAGTACTTTGCGAAGTGGTCGGTGATGAGCTTGAGGTGACCTGTCTGACCGAGCTCATCGAAGACGTCCTTGTACTCCATGTAGCTCCAGCCGAGTGTCGCAGCGGAGTAACCGGCGGTGATGCCGAACTTGACGTGGTCGCCGCAGTCGTGGAAGCCGCCCGGGACGAGGTCACCGGTGTGACAGTCGCCGCGCCAGGAGAAGCCGCTCTTTTCATCGACCTGATCGCCGCACATATTGGCGTCGTACATATAGAGCGAGTACTGGAGGAGCTTAGCGTAGTTTTCTGTGTCGGGCGCCGCAGACGCCGTGATGACCGCAGTCGGGGCACTGAAAGACGAAGCAGCGCAGACCGCGGCAGTCACCGCCGAAGTGAAGCCGGCAGTGAGCTTTCTTACGAGTTTGAATTTTTTCATGTCATGTTCCTTCCTTGGGAGGTGTGTGGAGCCCGGCGTGTCCGGACACCTATACATTGTAATTATACCATATTTGTTCATTACTTTGTTAATATTCTGTGAACAAATCGGATTTTATGCACGATTTCGTCGGTTTTGTCAAATGGAGACATGGATTTTTGGCGAATGTGACACGTCGGAAAACGAATTTGACACTTGACGGCAGCGTGACGCTGCACCCGGACACGTTGCCGCTTGATTCGCTCGCTCACTCTCATTGAAGGCGTTACTTGTACATCGCATACGGAACTAATCAGCAATGGGATTCCAAAGGGTCGACTGACCCTTTGGCGGAGACCAGAGGCAGCGCCTCTGGTCGCTTCGCTTTCAGTTTTTAAGGCGAAGCGAAACAATCTGAAAGGCGCCTCGCAAGGGGTGAATTGCAAAACGATCCAGTGAATCGTTTTGCAAGAGGGGACGCCTTGTAAGAGAAGGCGTCCCCTTGCTGCGCATCGAATCAACCACCCTGCGACCGGTGACGGTCGCACGCATGAAACGACCGCGCGGGCGACCGCAAGGGTCGCCCCTACAAAATTTTCCTGCCCGCCCCGGCGTCCCGCCAATTCACGCCCCCCCGGGCACCTGCCATTGACAATCCCCCCCTGATGTGCTATACTGACAACATAAACCAGGGAACGGACGGGATATAGAATGCCAAGATTTTTCACGAACGAGATAGACGAAAACAACATCATCCTGACGGGCAGCGACGCGAACCACATCGGACGTTCGCTGCGCATGAGGGTGGGGGAGGGGATAACGGTGTGCTGCGCGGGCGTGGACTACGTCTGCGACATCGCTGGTATCACGCCGGACAGCGTATATCTGACCCTTCGCGAAAAGCACATCTGTGCCGCAGAGCCGAGCGTGCGGATAACGCTGTTTCAGGCGGTGCCGAAGCTCGACAAGCTCGAATTCATAATCCAGAAATGCGTGGAGCTGGGCGTCTCGGAGATCGTCCCGGTACTGACCCGCAGGTGCATCTCGCGCCCGGACGAGCGTGACTTCGCGAAGAAGCTGCCGCGCCTGCAAAAGATAGCGGAGGAAGCGGCAAAGCAGTCCGGACGCGGCATGATCCCGACAGTCTCCCCGATAGTGAGCTACAAACGCGCGCTGGAGATGATGAGCGGGCTCGACCGCAGCATAATACTATATGAAGAGGAGGGCGGACGCCGCTTCGGCGAGACCGAGCTCACCGACGCCCGCACAGTGGGACTTCTTATCGGCAGCGAGGGCGGCTTCGACCGCGAGGAAGCGGAGGCAGCAGTCGCCGCCGGAGCGCAGCAGGTCTGGCTGGGCAAAAGGATACTTCGTTGTGAAACTGCACCAATAACAGCGGTCTCAATTTTGATGTTTTTAACAAATAATATGTAAGGTGTTGAAATTCAGAAAAGAGTGTGTTATAATGAATACAGCTTATCGCAGACCGGTCGCAAGCGGTTCGGTAAACTTGATTACTTAAAGATTCTTGCGGAGAAAAGAGGATTTTACAATGAGTAAGTTTTTGATCGCTATTCTTGCAGCCGGTGCAGCCGCTGCAGCCGGTTACGCAGCAGCCCAGTACATGAAGAACAAGGACGAGGACGACGACTTCGAGGACGAGTACGACGACGGCGCTGATTTCGGCGAGGATACAAATATTGATTTTGAGATCACAGAGGAGTCCGCAGCCGAGGATCTCAAGGGCGCAGCAGAGGACGTAGCAGAAGAAGTAGAAGAGGCTGTTGAGGACGTCAAGGACGCAGTCAAGGATGCCGTAGAGGACATCAAGGACTGAGCGATAGAGAAATATGGAGAGGGGGCGACCCCTCTCTTTTTGTCTGGTATACAAGCTGCCGAAAAAGGAGGGAGAGGGCGCGGAGAAAATCGTGCAGATATACGAAAATCGCGAGCTGTCTTGACAATTGTGGCCGGCTTTGGTATAATGAGAAAGCTGTCCGTCAGGACTTTTGAACGGATTACGAGGCGTAGCTCAGTTTGGTAGAGTGCTTGGTTTGGGACCAAGATGCCGCAGGTTCGAGTCCTGTCGCCTCGACCACAAGCTGAGCCGGCTTGACCGCATGACGCGTCCGGGTGTTTGCGTGACGCAAGTAACCTCTGCGGCTGACCTGATCCTGAGGACGCAGTTTTATCGCGTGGTTGATCCCGCGCGGGCGGACACGGTGCCGCTTGCTTCGCGCGCTCACTCTCAAGGTTTTCCCTGCGACCGGTGACGGTCGCACGCATATCCCCCCAGAAAAATCCTCACGATTTTTAGAAAACACGAAAAAATTTCAAAAAAGTACTTGACAAACTCAAAAAAGTGTGATATAATAATCAAGCGTTAAACGCTGGTGTAGCTCAGTTGGTAGAGCAGCTGATTTGTAATCAGCAGGTCGGGGGTTCGAGTCCGTCCACCAGCTCCAATAGATCCAAACATCAATAATGGGAGAGTTCCCGAGTGGCCAAAGGGGGCAGACTGTAAATCTGTTGTTCTTTAACTTCGGTGGTCCGAATCCACCCTCTCCCACCAGCAACGCCCCGATGATTCGGGGCGTTTGTTTATATTTTTATTCCTTGCGTGCGCAGGGTTTTTTTTATGTAAGGACAAAAAGAGGTTTTGCACGGAAAAATCGCAGAAATGTGCAGAGAAATATCGAGTTTGTAAGACTCAGTGGGCGCCCAATGCTCATAAATAACTGAAAATCACAGGAGGAAATATGGGTCTGTCAGGAATATTTCTAAGGAAAAACGAAGAGCTCAGAAAGACCGATATCACTGAGGTGAAGTCACTTTTCACAGGTATCTGCGAAAAGCTCGGCTACGCGGTGAAGTTCCCGGAGCGTTTTTACTACGGCAAAACGAGCTGTGTGTGCTCAGTAGCGGAGGGCAGCGGCTCAGAAAAGAGCTTCGTGATGTGGCTCTACAGCGACACCGACGCCGTCCCGGAGTACGACAAGATAGCTCCCGACCTCAGCAGCGTAGCCATCATCGAGAGCATATCCGGCTGCGAGGAGATGATATTCAATATCCTCCGCGAGTACTTTGAGCTTTTCCCGGAGGACTACTTCTGCGACGAGCTCCAGTGGTACTACACCAAGCGCAGCATAGACCGCATAGCGCAGGGCACAGACCGTGTGGACTGGCTCTACCAGCACCCGCCGGTGGTGTGAACCGGCACCCATTGATAACAGGATAAGGAAAGAAAAGAATTTTTCAGGAGAGATAAATATGACAAGAAATGACCTCAGAAACATCGCCATCATCGCCCACGTTGACCACGGCAAGACCACGCTCGTTGACGAAATGCTCAAGCAGAGCGGCGTCTTCCGCGAGAATCAGGCAGTAGCCGAGCGCGTGATGGACTCCAACGACATCGAGCGCGAGCGCGGAATAACTATCCTCGCTAAGAACACCTCGGTAATGTACAACGGCATCAAGATCAACATCATCGACACCCCCGGACACGCTGACTTCGGCGGCGAGGTAGAGCGCGTGCTTGAAATGGTAGACGGCGTCCTCCTGCTCGTTGACGCAGCCGAGGGACCCATGCCCCAGACCCGCTTCGTACTGTCGAAGGCGCTCGAAATGGGACACAAGATAATCGTCGTAGTGAACAAGATAGACCGCCCCGACGCACGTCTCGACGAGATAGGCGACGAGGTGCTCGAGCTCCTTCTCGACCTTGACGCGAGCGACGAGCAGCTTGAGAGCCCGATCCTCTTCTGCTCGGGCAGGAGCGGAACAGCCTCCCTCAGCCAGTATGAGGCAGGCACCGACCTCAAGCCCCTTTTCGACACCATCATCGACTACATCGAGCCGCCCACGGGCGACGAGAACGGACCCCTCCAGATGCTCATCTCCTCGATCGACTACAACGAATATGTAGGACGCATAGGCATAGGACGCATCGTGCGGGGCAATATAAAGGTGAACCAGCAGGTAACTGTCTGTGACTACACCGGCTCCAAGAAGAACTACAACTCCAAGATAGCGACTCTCCTCCAGATCGAGGGCTTGCAGCGTGTATCCGCGGAGAGCGCACAGGTCGGCGACATCGTATGGATCTCGGGAATCGAGGGCATAACCATTGGCGACACCGTCTGTGCAGTAGACACACCCGAGCCGCTCCCGTTCGTCAAAATAAGCGAGCCGACGGTCGAGATGACCTTCGCAGTCAACGACAGCCCGTTCGCCGGCAAGGAGGGCAAATACGTCACCTCCCGCCAGCTCCGCGAGAGACTTTTCCGCGAGCTCCTGAAGGACGTCTCCCTCCGCGTCGAGGAGACCGAATCCACCGACGCCTTCCGCGTAGCCGGCAGAGGCGAGATGCACCTGTCCATACTCATCGAAAATATGCGCAGGGAGGGCTATGAGCTCTCCGTATCGACCCCGCGCGTGCTCTTCAAGAAGGACGAAGAGACCGGACAGAAGCTCGAGCCGATCGAGCGCCTTGTGATAGACGTCCCCGAGGACTGTGTAGGCTCCGTCATGGAGAAAATGGGCTCCCGCAAGGGCGAGCTCGTCGCAATGCACCCGCAGGGCAGCCGCATGAGGATAGAGTTCCTCGTGCCGGCAAGAGGACTTTTCGGCTACAAGAGTGAGTTCCTCACCGACACCAAGGGCGAGGGAATAATGAGCCACGTCTTTGACGGCTACGAGCCCTACAAGGGCGACATTGACCGCCGAAACACCGGCTCCCTCGTCTCCTTCGAGACCGGCGAGGCGGTCACCTACGGACTCTACAACGCACAGGAGCGCGGCCAGCTCTTTATCCCGGCAGGCACCCCCGTATACGAGGGCATGATCGTAGGCGCATCGCCGAAGACCGAGGACCTCGTGGTCAACGTCTGCAAGCGCAAGCACCTCACTAACACCCGTGCGAGCGGCAGCGACGACGCCCTCCGCCTTATCCCGCCGCGTATCCTCAGCCTTGAGGACTGCCTTGAGTTCCTCGCAGACGACGAGCTGCTCGAGGTAACACCGGAGTCGCTCCGTATCCGCAAGCGCATACTGAGCAACAGCCAGCGCGCCAAGACCCGCGCGGCAGCCAAGAACTGATTTCATCAGACGCACACAAAACTATCATGCATATCGCAGATTAGGGAGATATCATATATGAAGAAGCTCGTTCTGACCGCAGTGGCGATAATGGCAGTACTGCCCACAGCCGCCTGCGGAAGCAAGAAAGATGACGTTATCGTCCCCGCTCCTACGCAGGCTGAGACACAGGCACCCGAGGAGTACGAGGAGGAGACTGAAAAGCCCACCGAGAGAGTCGCGCATATCCAGTCCGTCGACGACTACGACTACGAGGTCATCGACGGTGAAGTGACTATCACCAAGTACACCGGCACGGATACCGTAGTCGAGGTGCCGTCTGAGATAGACGGCGTGAAGGTCACCTTTATCGACGACCACGCATTCGAGTTCAAGTACAAGCTGACGAGCGTGACCCTCCCCGACACCATCACCGGTATCGGCGAGAGCGCCTTCTCGGACTGCTCTGCACTGGAGTACGTGAATATCCCCGAGGGAGTAACTCACATCGACCGCGGAGCGTTCATCGCCTGCACGAGCCTCACCGAAATAACTATCCCCGCCGCAGTAACGAGCGTGCAGGAGGAGACATTCACCGCCTGCGATTCGCTCACCTCGCTGACCATCGAGAATCCGACCCTCGCCTACGAGAACTGGGGACTTGAGGAGCTCCCGAACGTCGTGATCTACGCACCCGAGGGCTCTGAGACAGCACAGTGGGCGTCAGAAATGGGCAAGCTCGCCCAGTGATACGGAGGTCTGCAATGACGATAACAAAAAGGATAGCCGCAGCCCTTGCTGCGCTCATATGCTGTTCACCGCTCATGGCGTGCAGCGATAATAACTTATCCGTAGCAGATCAGCCTGCCCAGAGCGCTGAAACGTCAGCAGACGCGCAGAGCGGCAGTGAGGCTGAGCCCGCCCAGCTTCCGGCAGAGGGAGAGGTGAGCGAGCTCATCACGCCCGACCCGAGCGCGGAGGAAGCCGAGCTCGGCAGCTACAGACTTGCGCCCGACGGCGTAAAGCTCTACTACGAGGACGGCGAGTACCCGGCGGAGGTCATGCTCGCGCTGGACCGCTACTTCACCGCCTACGCCGAAAGGGACTACGACGCCTACCTCGACATCGTCTACCCGAGCTACGCGGAGAAGTACGACGAGTATCTCCAGAAGGAGTACGACTACGACCTCGAAAAGTCGTTCAATACGCAGTGCGACAACCTCGAGGTGAACATGGGCGGCGAGTTCCGCGTGACCCGCGTGAGAGCCGAGACTCCGGAGCTCCCTGAGGGCGAGACCCGCGATCAGGCGATCGAGAAGTTCTTCGAGCGCATGAACAACAATTTCGGCATCGACTATTACGCCGAGGTCAGGGACGAGATCGACAACAACTTCCAGTATATGCTGTTTTTTATCATTGCAGAGAACACCGGGACCGGCGAGGAATCGCTGCTGGTGAGCGAATTTGAGATAATTTTTGCCGAAAAGGACGGAAAATACTACGTCTTCGGCTGACGGAGGGACCAATATGAAAAACTGGATAATAAGGAGCGCAGCAGCAGTGTGCGCATTAGTGCTTGCGTGCGGAGCGGTATCATGCAGCAAAGCAGCGGAATCGTCCGTGAGCGACGCCAATAACCTCGTAGGCGGCGGACCGCAGGGCGATATGGCTGAGGAGGATATGCCCTACGGCGCTACCCTGACCCAGCTCAGGCACGACTACGACGAGGATGCGCTCATCACGATAGAGTTCGACCA
Organism: Ruminococcus sp.; assembly: GCA_016288815.1. Taxonomy (GTDB): domain Bacteria; phylum Bacillota; class Clostridia; order Oscillospirales; family Ruminococcaceae; genus Ruminococcus. The sequence continues at coordinate 38,799 of JAEELF010000062.1, read as the reverse complement.
CCGCTTCTTCACGAACGAGGACGGCAAGTTCCCGGAGATATACAAGGCGACGGAGTACTTCGACGCACTGAACAACAGCGACGGCGCAGCAATGGAAGCAGCCTACTATCCGGGGATGTTCAGCGAAGTCTGCGGGAAAGCGGGCTACACAGACACGAACGAGTACATGAAGTGGTACCACGACACTATCTCGGGGCTCATCTCGGACTATCTCTACACGAACGACGGTATCAGCACAGACGGTGACTTCAAGATAAACTACCTCATGGTCGAGGGCATCGACGACGAGACCACCGACGAGAAGAGCTTCGCTGACATGGACGCAAAGCTCGAAGCCGCGGACAGCACCGCGCTGAGCAAGGTGACGAGCCGCAAGAGGCTTGCGATGACAGGAATGTACTCACTTGACGGCGAAGGCAGCCGACAGCTTAATCCTGCGGTCGGACAGAGCTATATATACCTGTACATTTATACGATAGACGGCAAGGCATACGTTGTCTGAGATCCAAGGGCTGGTGGAAACACCAGCCTTTTTTACATATCAAACCTGGCCCACAAACCCATCTAATGCTCCGGTCGACCCCTACACCCCAACAAAGGGATTCCAAAGGGTCGACTGACCCTTTGACGGGGTGTGGGGCAGCGCCCCACGAAAACCGAAGGGCATCTCCTTGCTGCCGCGTCGGATCCTCCGCCCTGCGACCGGTGACGGTCGCACGCCGTTTGATACTCCTCATCCCCAATGTCAAAATCAACAAATATCGGCACGGTCTGGCAGGTTTTTTCTATGCGCTTTCACAGTGCCGAGTACTTGACAGAGACGCGAAAATAGAGTATCATTAATATAATAACCAGAGGAAATTTGATTCACTGACTATCAAGGAGGTCCGCTATGCTTACAGACGTTAACAGGAAATTCCAGAAAGAGGGACTCACGTTCGACGATGTACTGCTTATCCCCGCAAAATCGGACGTAACGCCCAACATGATCAAGCTCCAGACCAAGCTCACCAACACCATCACGCTGAACACCCCGATCATGACAGCGGCAATGGATACAGTCACGGATTCGCGAATGGCGATAGCAATCGCGCGTGAGGGCGGTATCGGAATAATCCACAAGAACATGACGATCGAGCAGCAGGCAGAGGAGGTAGACAAGGTAAAGCGTTCGGAGAACGGCGTAATCGTGAACCCCTTCTCGCTGACAGAGGACCACATCGTAGCCGACGCGGACGAGCTCATGGGCAAGTTCCGTATCTCGGGCGTACCGATAGTAGACGACAAGGGCAAGCTGGTCGGTATCATCACGAACCGTGATATGCGTTTCCTGACCGATTTCAACGCTAAGATCTCCGAGGTAATGACCAAGGACAACCTCATCACAGCCCCCGTGGGAACGACCCTCAGCCAGGCACAGGAGATACTCCGCGCCCATAAGATAGAAAAGCTCCCGATAGTAGACGAAAACGGCATACTCAAGGGACTCATCACGATAAAGGACATCGAGAAATCCGTTCAGTACCCGAATTCCGCGCGTGACAGCAAGGGCAGACTGCTCTGCGGCGCAGCTATCGGCGTTACCGCAAACGTCCTCGACAGAGCGAAGGCACTCATCGACGCACAGGTAGACGTCCTCGTGCTCGACTCTGCCCACGGCCACAGCGCAAACATCATGAAGTGCCTGAGCATGGTCAAGGAAGCCTTCCCGGACATTCCCGTCATCGCAGGAAACATCGCAACGGCAGAAGCCGCTGAGGACCTCATCAAGGCAGGCGCAGACTGTATCAAGGTCGGCATCGGACCCGGCTCCATATGCACGACGAGAGTCGTAGCAGGAATCGGCGTACCGCAGATAACGGCAGTATACGACGTAGCGTGCGTAGCCCAGAAGTACGGTATCCCGGTCATCGCAGACGGCGGCATCAAGTATTCGGGCGACATCGTAAAGGCACTTGCAGCCGGCGCGAACGTAGTAATGCTCGGCTCACTTCTCGCAGGCTGTGCGGAAGCACCCGGCGAGACCGAGATATATCAGGGACGTCAGTTCAAGGTATACCGCGGCATGGGCAGCCTTGGCGCAATGGCGAACGGCTCTAAGGACAGATACTTCCAGGAGGGCGCAAAGAAGCTCGTACCGGAGGGCGTAGAGGGACGAGTACCCTTCAAGGGTCCCCTTGCAGACACTATCTTCCAGCTCGTAGGCGGAATTCGTTCCGGAATGGGCTACTGCGGATGTGTGGACATACCTACGCTGCACGACAACGCACAGTTCATCAGGATAACAGGCGCAGGACTGAAGGAGAGCCACCCGCACGACATCTACATCACTAAGGAAGCTCCGAACTATTCAGCACAGATATAATGATAAAAGGACGACCCCCGGGTCGTCCTTTTCAGGTATCAGGCGGCAGCGTGACACTGCACCCGGACACGTTGTCACTCGCAAGCTCGTTCACTCTTAACAACACCCATACCCGTACATCGCATACAGAACACTTGTTGAACGCAATTTCAGCAATGGGATTCCAAAGGGGCGACTGCCCCTTTGGCGGGGGGTGGGGCGGCGCCCCACGGAAACCGAAGGGCGCCTCGCAAGGGGTGAATCGAAAAACGATCCAGTGAATCGTTTTTCGAGAGGGGACGCCCTGTAAGAGAAGGCGTCCCTTGTTGCGTCAACGCACAAATGTCCCTGCGACCGGTGACGGTCGCACGAACCCACCCCACACCTCCCAAAAACAAAAAAAAGCTCCCCATGGGGAGCTTTTCGTGTACATGGAAATTATTCAGCGTCGGTGTTCTTCTCGATGTAGTTAACGATATCGCCGACAGTCTTGATCTCCTCAACGGCCTCATCGGGGATAGAGAGATCGAACTCGTCCTCGATAGTAGTGATAAGATCAACAACGTCGAGGGAATCAGCGCCGAGATCGTCCTGGATGTTTGCCTCATTAGTTACCTCGTCAGCCTCAACGCCGAGCTGCTCAGCGATAATATCCTTGAGCTTGTCAAAAATCATATTTGTTTCCTCCATATTCATATTTCTTTCTTCGCGGTGCGAAAAAAGGACAAAGCGGGTCATTCTGTGAACTCACCGATTTTCCTAAACTTAGTATAACGTTCTTTCAGCAAAACGTCAATATCTTTTTTACATTTTTCCGGAATTTTTTGTGACAAATATTCCTTGATATTCTCTGAAATTTTGTCTAAATCGTTGTGAGCGCCCCCGAGAGGCTCCTCGATGATAGTTTCAGCGACCCCGAGAGCGACCATATCCTCGGCGGTTATCTTCATTATTTCGCTTGCCTCCTGCTCACGGGAAGCGTCCTTCCAGAGGATACTTGCAAAGCCGCGGGGCGAGAGCACCGAATATTCGGCATTTTCGAGCATAGCGAGCTCATCGCAGACACCGAGCGCGAGCGCGCCGCCGCTTCCGCCCTCACCGAGCACGATAGAGATGATAGGTGTGCGGAGGGTCATGAACTCCGCGATATTTCGGGCGATAGCCTCGCCCTGACCTCTCTCCTCAGCTGCCACGCCGCAGAAAGCGCCGGGCGTGTCGATGAAGCATATCAGCGGTCTGTGGAACTTCTCCGCCTGCTTGGCGAGACGCAGAGCCTTGCGGTAGCCCTCAGGGTGTGGCATAGCGAAGTTGCAGGTCTTGTTCTCGTCGATATCGCGCCCCTTGACCTCCGCGACAATAGTCACCGGAGTGCCGCCGAGACGCGCAATGCCGCCGATGATAGCCTTATCGTCGCCGAAGGCGCGGTCGCCGTGCATCTCATAGAAGTCCGTGAATATCTGCGGGATAAGGTCGCGGACGGTCGGTCTGCCCTTGGTGTGGATGAGCTGAAGACGCTCCCACGCAGTTTTCCTGTTCTCCATAGCTCAGACCTCCTTATCTTCCGCCGCATAGCCGTGCAGCTTCAGCAGGTGAGAGAGCGTGCTGCGCATTTTCTTGCGGTCGGTTATCATATCGACGAATCCGTGCTCGTGCATGAATTCCGCGAGCTGGAAGTCCTCCGGCAGGCGCTGACGTATCGTGCTTTCGATGACTCGCCTACCCGCGAAGCCTATGAGCACTTTCGGCTCAGCGATGATGATATCGCCGAGTGAAGCGAAGCTCGCCGTAACTCCGCCCGTCGTCGGGTCGGTCATGACAGCGATGTAGAGCCCGCCCGCGTCGCTGTGGAGCTTTACCGCGCCGGAGGTCTTCGCCATCTGCATGAGCGAGACGATACCCTCCTGCATACGCGCGCCGCCGGACGCCGTGAACATGATGACGGGGAGATGGTTCTCGGTCGCATACTCAAATGCGCGCGTTATCTTCTCGCCGACCACGCTGCCCATACTTCCCATCATATAGCGCGAATCCATGACGCCGATGACGGTCTTTGAGCCCTTGATAGTGGCAGTGCCCGTGATGACCGCATCATTGAGCCCAGTCACCTCACGCAGCTCCTTCTGCTTCTCGGGATACTCAGGGAAGCTGAGCGGATCGCCGCTCACCATATCCTTATCGAGCTCGCGGAAGCTGTCCTTATCGACGGTTATCTGTATGCGCTCCGCCGCGGAGAGTCTTCCGTGGTACCCGCACACAGGACACACCCTGTGCAGCTCCTCGTAGCGTGAGAGCGGGCTCGTACCCTGACATCTCGGGCATTTGAACATCGGCGGCTTGAATTCGTCCTCGCCGTCGTTGAAACGTTTCTTTACGACATTAAAAAGATCTTCAAACAATTATATCACCTGTCAGTTATTGTCCTTAGCGGCGCTGCCGCCCTTCTTGAGCTTCTCCACGAAGCGGTTGAGGAAGCCGATATCGTAGCTTCCCGTGCGGAACTCGGGCTGCTTGATGATCTCAAGCTGGAAGTCGATATTAGTGTCCACGCCCTCGACGATGAACTCAGAGAGCGCCCACTTCATCTTCCTTATAGCCTCGTCCCTGTCGCTGCCGTGCGCGATGAGCTTGCTTATCATGGAATCATAGTACGGCGTGATGGTATATCCCTGATAAACGGCACCGTCGATGCGTATGCCGGGACCTCCGGGCATATAGAGTGCCGAGATCGTACCGGGGGAGGGACGGAAGTCCAGCTCGGGCGTCTCAGCGTTAATGCGGCACTCTATAGCGTGCCCGCGGAGCCTGATGTCCTTCTGCTGAACGTGCATACGCTCGCCCGCAGCTATCTCTATCTGCGCCTTTACGATGTCGAAGCCCGTGACCTCCTCGGTAATGGGGTGCTCGACCTGTATACGGGTATTCATCTCCATGAAGTAGAAATCGTGGTTGTTGTCCACGAGGAACTCTATAGTGCCGGCGTTGTAGTATCCGCAGCGCTTGGCTGCCGCGATAGCCGCCGCACCCATTTTCTTTCTCAGCTCGTCGTCCACGATAGGGCTGGGGCACTCCTCGAGCACCTTCTGATTGCGTCTCTGCATGGAGCAGTCCCTCTCGCCGAGGTAGACTATATTCCCGTGCTTGTCAGCGATTATCTGTATCTCGACATGGTGCGGATTTATGAGGAACTTCTCGATATAGACGGAATCGTCCCCGAAGAAATTCTTCGCCTCGGTCATAGCAGCGTTCATCTGAGCCTCAAGCGCGGAGGGCGTATCCACGCGGCGTATACCGCGCCCGCCGCCTCCTGCGGAAGCCTTCACCAGCACAGGGTACCCCGCCTTGTCGGCGAAAGCGCGGGCCTCCTCAATGGAGCTGACAGCGCCCTTGGAGCCGGGGATAACGGGGACCCCGGCAGCCGCCATAGACTCCTTAGCCGCCGCCTTGTTTCCGAGCATTTCGATAGACTCAGGAGACGGACCGATGAACACTATCCCGTTCTCCTCGCAGGCACGCGCGAACTCCGCGTTCTCCGAGAGGAATCCGAAACCGGGGTGGATAGCGTCCGCCCCGACGTTCTTCGCCGCCTGGATAATGGCATTCATATTGAGGTAGCTGTCCTTAGTGGCAGGAGGACCGATGCACACCGCCTCGTCGGCTATCTGCGCGTGCAGGGACGTCCTGTCCGCAGTGGAATACACTGCCGCACAGCGTATCCCGAGCTCGCGGCACGCTCTTATTATACGGACCGCGATCTCGCCGCGGTTAGCTATCAAGATCTTTCTGAACATATCATTCTTCCTTGTTACCGTCAGTGATGACGAATGTTATTTCGCAGGATACAGCCTTTTCGCCGCCCACGGAGGCAACAGCCTTGCCCGTGCCGACAGGACCCCTCTGACGTATCATCTCCACTTCAAGGTCGAGCACGTCGCCCGGGACAACCTGTCTGCGGAACTTTGCCTTGTCGATACCGCCGAAAAGGCCGAGCTTCCCCTTGAATTCAGGCTTGGAGAGCATACATACAGCTCCCGCCTGCGCAAGCATCTCCACCATGAGCACGCCCGGCGTCACCGGGTATCCGGGGAAGTGCCCCTTGAACCAGAAGTCGTCCTCCCTGATGTACTTGCGTGCGTGTACCTTGACGCCCTCCTCCATATCGACTATCTCGTCGATGAGCAGGAAGGGGTCGCGGTGGGGGATTATCTCCATTATCTGTTCCTTGTTCATCAGAATATCTGCCATGTTTATATCCTCCGTTTTATGTTTTGAGCCGTATCACAGGCTCTCCATTTCGTTGTTATTGTTGTCCGGACGGGCGAGTTCCTCAAATGAGGCGACCTTTCTGAACTTCACTGTTATCATCGGGAAGTCCGGCGCGCCCTCCATGACCTCGAATATCCTCCGGCGCTTGTTTATGACTATCGCCGCGCCTGTCATCATCGCCGACCACACAGCCGCTGCCGGAGTCATGATAACCGGTATCAGCGCGAATATCACCGAGACTGGCACCCTGTATCGCTCCGGATAGCGCACATATATGAAGAAAACCGCTGCGTGGACTGCCCATGACGCGCACGACACCACGAAGCTCACAGTGAAAGTGAACGGCAGGAAAAAGCAGCCGAGTATCACTGCCGCCTCCAGTCCGAACCACAGCACCTTGTCCTTAACTGTCGAGTAGGTGTTTCCGGCAGTCACGGTGAACTGGTTTTCCGGATCATTCGCATAGACCCACTTGAACGAGAACGGCGATCTTTCGGCGTATCTCGCCAGAATAAGCATAAATCCCAGAGCCATCAGAAGTATCCCGACAAAGCTGCTGCTCATGAATTCGGCTTTGTCCATTTTGGTGTCAAGCAGACTGTATATCAGCTCGCGCGGGAGAAGAGTCAGCTCCACGATGAGCGTAACGATGTTCAGCAGCTTGTAGAAGTCAACTGCTCGTGCCCAGTCGCCCTTGCGGAGGAATCCCTCGCGCATTACGGAATTGTAGCGCTCCGCTTCTGCCGCAGCCTCGGCGTTTTCGGGTCGGTAGACTCCGGCTCTGATGACCTCCTGCGTGATGTATCTGTATTCACTCATATACTCTCCATTTCATCATCTATTCCGTCGAAGCGGTTGAAATTATCATAGGAATCCACCTTCATCGCACCGTCAGCGGTGAGCTTTACCGTCAGCGGCACGAAATCCGGGAAACCGTCAGCCTGCGCGAGGACTCTGTGACGCCTGTGCGCGAGCACCGCGACCACGACTGTTATCAGCGCGAAGGGGAGCGTCTGCGACGACACTATCACCGGCAGCAGCGCCGCCAAGAGCGTGAACGGCAGCTTATACCTCATGGGGTGCGCGATGTAGAATATCACGGTCAGCAGGTGCGCGAAGAACGCAACGACCGAAACCGCATACATTATCGTGAACCCATGCGGCAGAAAAGCCATTCCTATCAGCACAGCGATCAGCCCGACCATAACGGCCCCCAGTATCGACAGATCCGCCTCCGTGGTAGGAGCCTCACTGCCGTCCGGCAGCCTGTTATACTTATACCCCGAAAACTGGTACTTGAAGGGCGTCTTGAAGACGTATCTCAGCAGCAGGTATAAGTAACCCAGCCCGCCGAGTATCGCAGCAGCGAGATTGACTCTCCCCGCCCCGGGGAACATCACCGGCTTGAGCACGATACACAGCTCCATGAGCAGCGTGATGACGTGCACCGCAGTCACGCACTCGGTGAGCATGAGGTAAATGCCCTTCCTGCGCATATTCAGCGCGATGTCCATATTGTAGAGCCTTGCCTCCTCGGCAGCCTCAGCGTTCTCCGGACGTATCACCCCGGAATCTATCACGTCCTGCGTGATGTACTTATAGTTCATTGTTGTTCCTTAGCGTATCCCCGACCTCTCCGAGCGCAGGTATCTCCACATCTCCGAGATCGCGGGTTTTGTATTTTTCAAATCCGAGCAGCTCGGTATCGGGCTCCTCGACGTTCTCCGTCTTGGTAGTTATCCTCAGCTCGACGAACGCCGGATACCCGACCTCGTCCCTGATCTGCGTGTCCACCTTATCCATCACGAACATCAGCACGCAGCATACCGCCGCGAACATCGCGCTTGACATCAGACAGAACATATCCTCGCGGTTGAGCAGTGTCGGCAGCGAGTACAGCAGACATATCTTCCAGTTGTATTCCCTCCTGCGCAGGATGAAGAAGCAGAAGCAGAACACATACAGCGCCGCAATTGCGAAATTCAGCCAGAAGTAAAGCGTCAGCCGCGTCATCACGAATAGGTTCGCGTCCCTGCCGTTGACCACGGTCATGAACGGCACTATCACCAGCGAGATGAACACCAGTGTCCACGCTTCTATCCTGAACTGCCAGCGCATACGGTGGAACTTCAGCATACGCGCGTTGAAGTCGTGCACCTCGCGGTACATATCCGCCGACGTGACATTGATGCACGCCTCGTCGATATTTTCCTGCGTGATGTATCTGAGGTCTGAGAGCTTCATTACCTGATTATCATGAGCGGCTGATCGTACTCAACAGCCTGCCCGTCCGAAACGAGTATCTTATCAACGATACCGTCGAAGTCGGACTGTATCTCGTTCATGAGCTTCATGGACTCGATTATCATGATGACGTCGCCCTTGCTCACCTTGTCCCCGACCTTTACGAAAGCCGGCTTCTCAGGTGAGGGAGCAGCGTAGTAGGTGCCCACGATAGGCGACTTTACCACTTTCCCCGTGAGCTTGGGCTCTGCGGCAGACTGCTGCGGCTGCGCAGCGGGTACAGGCTGCTGCACGGGAACAGGCGCGCCCATAGCCTGCATGGGCGGCGGGGGAGGGCACTTCTTGCCCTTTATGGTAATGGACTTTCCTCCGTCGGTGATAGTCACCTCAGAAAGCTCCTTTTCATTGATGATGTCGGCGAGCCTTTCTATAGTTTCGAGCTCAGCCATTCCGAATATATCGCTCATTGATCGTCCTCCTTAGTCAGTCACCTTTTTGAAGCAGAGAGTAGCATTATGCCCGCCGAATCCGAGAGAATTCGAGAGCGCAGCCTTTATCTCAGTGCAGATATTCCCGTCTCCGCAGTAATCGAGGTCGCATTCCTCATCGGGCACCTTATACCCCACAGTCGCATGGATAAAGCCCTCCTGGATGGACTTCGCCGTAACGATAGCCTCAACGGCGCCGGCAGCACCAAGGAGATGCCCTATCATGGACTTAGTCGAATTTATCTTCACATTCCTTGCGTCATCGCCGAACGCGAGCTTTATCGCCGCGGTCTCGTACTTATCGTTGAGACCCGTGGACGTGCCGTGTGCGTTGATGTATCCGACCTCCGCCGGAGAAACGCCCGCCTCCTGCATCGCGAGAGTCATGCCCATACCGGCAGCCTCGCCCGTAGGCATGGGGGAGGTCATGTGGTAGCCGTCACAGGTAGCCCCGTAGCCGGCGAGTTCAGCGTAAATCTTAGCACCGCGCGCCTTTGCGTGCTCATACTCCTCCAGCACGAGAACGCCGCTTCCCTCACTGAGAACGAAGCCGCTCCTCTCCTTGTCGAAGGGGATAGAAGCCCTCTCGAGGTCGCTCGACTTAGTGAGCGCCTTCATATTCGCGAATCCGCCGTAGGTGAACTCCACGCTCGTGGACTCCGTACCGCCGGCAAGCGCGACATCGAGGTAGCCGTCCTTTATCTTGCGGAAAGCCTCACCGAGCGCGTGCGTCGAGGACGCACAGGCAGTAGTCACGTCGAAGTTAGCGCCGCGGAAGCCGGTCTTCATGGAGATAGTACCGGCAGCCATATTGCTTATCATCATGGGGATATAGAACACAGATATCCTTCCGGGACCCTTCTCGAGGTACTTCCCGTACTCGGAAAGGGTGAGGTCGATACCGCCGATACCGCACCCGATGATGACGCCGGCTCTGTACGGGTCGATGTCGGAGAAATCCGACCCCGCGTCCTTGAGCGCCTCATGCGCGGAAACGACAGCATACTTCGTGAAGGTATCCATACGCTTGGCTTCCTTCTTGTCGAAGCAGCCCTTCTCCTCGTAGTAAGCGGACTCATCGAAGTCGCGGACGATACCCGCGATCTTGACGCCGGTACGGTCCGTGTCGAACTTGTCGATAAAGGAGAAGCCTATGCGGTTAGCCTTGATACCGTCCCAGAACTTCTCGACGCCGGTGCCGAGGGGCGTAACGGCGCCCAAACCTGTGATAACAACTCTTCTGCTCATATTCATATACCTTTCATTGTTAATGCAAAAACGCATAGAAAATCTAAATTTGGAATTAAAAATACCATATCTGCGGAAAGACCGCAAATAATTACGCATTACGCATTCCTGATTACATCATAAGCCCGCCGGAGATCTCGATTACCTGCCCGGTGATATAGGAAGCATCATCGGAGAGGAGGAAGGAGACCACAGAGGCTATCTCCTCGGGCTCACCATAGCGCTTGAGGGCGACCGCCTCGAGCATTTTCGCCTTGAGCTCATCGGAGAGCACCTCGGTCATGGGTGTGCGGATAAGACCCGGCGCAACGGCATTGCAGGTGATATTGCGCGAGCCGAACTCCTTTGCCACGGACTTGGTCATACCGATTATCGCCGCCTTGGACGCGGAGTAGTTGACCTGTCCCGGGTTGCCGTAGAGACCCGCCACGGAGGAAACATTGACGATACGTCCGTGTCTCTGCTTCATCATGACCGCGCAGGCGTGCTTCATCATATTGTAAACGCTCTTCTGGTTTACCGCGATGACCGCATCGTAAGCGTCCTCGCCCATTCTTGCAAGGAGGGTATCCTTGGTGATACCGGCGTTGTTGACGAGCGCGTCGATGGAGCCGAAGTCCGCCTTGACCTGCTTCACCATCTCCTCGCACTGGTCGAACTTAGAGACGTCGGCGGCATAGCACTCAGCCTTGACGCCGAATGCACGGCACTCCTCCGCGACGGCGAGAGCCTTTTCCTTATCGGAGTCACTGGGGAAGTGGTTGATAACGACATCGAAGCCGTCCTTAGCGAGTCTTTTAGCGATACACGCGCCGATACCCTGCGACGCGCCTGTGATGATTGCTGTAGCCATAATAGTAATAACCTCCAATAATGGGATTCCAAAGGGATTATTGACCCTTTGGTCAGGGTCAAGGGGCAGACAGCCCCTTGCAGGTGCAGGGCAGCGCCCTGCAAGAGAGGGCGTTCCCTTGTAACGCACCCTCACAAATATATCTCAAGCCGCCTGCGGCTTGACGAATTCAATGTACTTACTTCAGCAGCCTCTCCGCGCCGGACATTATCTCATTGATGATGTCTGCGCAGGGCTTGATCTCATTTACCATACCCGCGATAGCGCCGCAGAGGAACGAACCGCTCTCGAGGTCGCCGTCAACGACCGCGCGTCTGAGCGCACCGACCGTGAGGTTCTCGAACTCCTCGGGAGTGAGCGTGCCGTTCTTCTCGCCCTCAGCGAGCTTCTTGGCGAACTTTGTCTTCACGTTCCTGCACGGGTGCCCCGTGTAGCGTCCTGTAACGACGCTGTCCGTGTCCTTTGCCTTGATGACGAGCTCCTTGAAGGTCGGGTGTATCTGACACTCCTCCGAAGCGAGGAAGCGCGTACCGATCTGCACACCCTCCGCACCGAGCATGAAAGCCGCCGCCATACCGCGTCCGTCCGCGATACCGCCAGCCGCGATGACGGGTATCTCCAGCGCGTCCACCACCTGCGGCACGAGACACATCGTAGTGTTCTCACCGATGTGACCGCCGGACTCAGTACCCTCCGCGACTACCGCGTCAGCTCCAGCGCGCTCCATTCTCTTAGCGAGAGCCACCGACGGCACTACCGGTATCACCTTCACCCCTGCCTCTTTCCACGCGGGGATATACTTGCCGGGGTTGCCCGCGCCTGTGGTGACTACCTTCACGCCCTCATCTATGACGAGCTGTGCGAGGTCGTCCGCATTGGGGCTCATGAGCATTATATTCACGCCGAAGGGCTTGTCGGTCTCCTCCTTGCAGCTGCGTATCTGATCGCGCAGGAAGTCGATAGGAGCGTTTCCTCCCGCGATGAGACCCACACCCCCGGCATTCGACACCGCGGAAGCGAGCGTATGCTCAGCCACCCACGCCATACCGCCCTGAATAATGGGGTACTGACAGCCCAGAAGCTCTGTTATCCTTGTTTTCATAGTCATTCTCCTTTAAGTGTTTCTATACGTCTGAGCACCTCGCCCACCACCTCGCCGGCAGTGCAGTCAGAGGGCTTTTTGTCCGTGAACATACCGCCGCGCACCATATCCTGCGCAGCCCTGACGCCCGCGCCGTTATGCACAGCGAAATCCCTGAGCATACGACCGAGCTTCTCCCTGTCCTGATTATACAGCAGCTCCCTTATGGTCTGGAGCGCCCGCTGGACATCTCCCAGCTCATTGTCGAGCCACTTCACCCGGACATTCTTGCTCCTCGTGAAGCTGCTCTTATCGAGGAGGTGCATAGCGCCCCCGAAGTCGTCCCGCGCGGCTATCTCGACATTTCTTATGCCGCCCATGACTATAGTCCCCATGCACATCACGCATGGCTCAAGTCCGGCGTGCAGCGTGTAGCTGTGCTTGTCGGGGTACCTCGAAACATCGAGCCCCCGTACAGCCTCGGCCTCCGCGTGCGCGGTCGCCGGATTCGGCACACCGCTCTCGCAGATCATGTTCCTTCCCTCGGAGATGATATTCCCCTCGGTATCGGTGATGACCGCCGCGATAGCCTTGCTGCCCTCGCAGACCGACTCCCACTCGAGCCCGAATATCCTTTTCCAGTGCTCCGGGAGCCTCTCCCAGCGCACATCAGTACTCAAGGATTATACCTCCGTAGGTGAGGCCCGCCCCGAAGCCGATGAGCGCGAGCTTCATACCGCGTTTGATAATGCCCTTTTCGATAGCCTCGCAGAGCGCGAGCGGAATGGATGCACTCGACGTATTGCCGTAGTGGTCGAGGGTGATGATGAACTTCTCCATCGGTGCCCCGAGCTTTTTGGCAGCGGTCTCGATGATGCGGATATTGGCCTGGTGGGGGATAAAGTAGTCGATATCGTCCTTGGTTAAGCCAGTGCCCTCCGCAGCGAGCTCGAACGACCTCGGCAGTGCCGCCGTTGCGAACTTATAGACAGCCTTGCCGTCCTGATAGAGCTTGTGGAGCGGCATATCGGGAAACTCGTCCGCGAAGTCCGATTCCACCTTTATCTCAGGCGCGACCTGCATAGCCCTCGCGCAGAGATAGCCCGCGCCGCTGCCGTCCGCACCGAGGTGCGAGGAGTAGAGCTTGCCGCTCTTCCCGACAACAGCCGCCGCCGCACCGTCCCCGAAGAGAATGCAGGACGAGCGGTCAGTGAAGTCGAGGAAGCGCGAGAGTGCCTCATTCGCGACCACGAGAACGTACTTCAGCCTGTCGTCGGTATCGAGGAACCGCCTTGCGGTATCGAGCCCGTAAACGAAGCCCGTGCAGGCAGCGTTCATATCGAAAGCCGCCGCATTGACGGCGTTTATCTTGTTCTGGATAACGCTCGCCATGCTCGGGGTATGGAAGTCCGAGGTGGCGGTGCATGAGATGACGAGCCCTATGTCAGCTGGGTCTATGCCGGCGCGCTCGATAGCTTTCAGAGCCGCCTGCGAGCCCATATACCACGTCGGCTCCCAGCCGGCCATACGGCGCTCGGCGATACCTGTGCGGGTGCGTATCCACTCGTCGCTGGTCTCGACGAACCGCGTGAAGTCGTCGTTGGTAAGGCGCTGATCGGGGACGTAGCTTCCCATGCCCAAAATATTGATACCCATGTATTTCTCCTTATGAGTGATTATTCATATACCATAAAGCAAACTGCAATGTGTCGGTGAGGCGAAAATTTCTCCGCTCCTGTTGCATTTTGCGAGATAATATGCTATATTATAATGTAGCTGCACACATATCTATTGTAAATCATTTCCGGCTTTTTTGCAACTCTATTTTGCCGCTTTAAACGGGCAGGCAGAAAATATCGGCATTTTGCATAAATAATCCACGGAAACTTAATGCAGATTAACCACACATTTGTATATAACCAACAGAAAGGAAGCAACCAATTATGACAATTTCACTATTTTCCGGACAGGGTTCGCAGTATCCCGGCATGGGCAGGGATATCCTCGATGCATTCCCTGCATTCGGCAATATCTACGATACCGGCTCCGAGGTTCTCGGCAGGGATCTCCGCGAGCTGTGCTTCTCCCTTTCCCCGGAGGAGCTCGCCCGCACGGTGAACGCCCAGCCCGCAGTCATGGCGACGTCTATTCTCTGCCTTCTTGCAGCGCACGACAGAGGATTCGCGTTTGACGGCGTAGCCGGACACTCCCTCGGCGAGTACGCCGCGATGTACGCCTCGGGAGTGGTCTCCCTTGAGGACGCATTCCGCCTTATCAAGGCGCGCTGCGAGGCCATGGACGAAGCCGCCCGCGAGCACAAGGGCGCAATGGCAGCCGTCATGAAGATAGCTCCGGAGAAGGTCGCAGAGATCTGTGACAGCGCGAAGAACTACGTCGCCGCCGTGAACTACAATTCCCCCATGCAGACCGTCATCGCCGGCACGCCTGAGGGCGTTGAGGAGGTAACTCCGATATTTGCCGAACTGAAGGCAAGAGTCGTTCCCCTGAACGTCGCGGGAGCGTTCCACTCCAAGCTCATGCAGAGCGCCGCGGACAAGTTCTACGAAGCCGCAAAGTCAGTGAAGTTCAGCACCCCGAACGTTAAATACTACTCGAACGTCACCGGCGGCGAGCTGACCGATTTCAGCGATATGCCGGCACTTCTCGCGAAGCACATCGTATCGCCCGTCCGCTTCACCGACGAGCTCGCCGCGATGTCTCAGGCAGGCGCGGACATCTTCGTGGAATTCGGCCCCGGCAAGACGCTCACAGGTCTTGTGAAGAAGACCCTCGACGACGTCGCCGCATACAACATAGAGAACATGGAAACGCTCGACAAGCTGAGCGTGTAAAGGAGCATAAAATGGAAAGATTCGCACTTATCGGCCACCCGCTCGGACATTCTATGTCCCCGCTGATACACAAGAGACTGTTCGCCCTCAGCGGCAGGGAGGGCTGCACATACGACCTCATCGACATCGACCCCGCCGACCTCGCCCAGTCCCGCCCTCTCTTCGAGGAGCTCGCAGGACTGAACGCAACTATCCCGCATAAACAGGGAGTTATCCCGCTCCTCGACGAGCTCGCGGAGAGCGCGAAGAGGTATAATTCCGTCAACTGCATACACAACGACGGCGGCAGGCTCGTCGGCTATAACACGGACTGCGACGGCTTCCTGCGCTCGGCTGAGCTTCTCCCGATAGACGGCAATGTCTGCGTGTGCGGCTGCGGCGGCGTCGGACGCATGATAGCGATCGAGACCGCCCTCCACGGCGGCGCACTGACCCTCGCCGTTATCCCGCAGGACGTCAAGACTGCCCAGCTCCTCATGGCGGAGATACTGAGCAAATGCAGCGGCGCGTCAGTGAAGATCGCTGATATATCGACTCTTGAAGGCGGCTTCGACCTCCTTATCAATGCCACCCCCGTGGGAATGTACCCCAAGACCGACGCCTGCGCGGTGAGCGACAAGGTCATAGAGAGCAGCCTGAGCTTCTTCGACGTCATCTACAACCCCACCGAGACCCTTTTCTTGAAGAAAGCCCGCGCCCTCGGACGCGCAGCGGTCGGCGGAGCGGCAATGCTTGTATATCAGGCAGTGAAGGCGCACGAGATATGGTACGGCGGCGAGTTCGACTCAGCCGACATAAGCGCGATAATCAGGGAAGTCGAAGCAGCCGTTGACGGCATGAACAAGTGATACGCCCGGCAGCCCCGGCGGACGCCTCGCGGATCGCCGAGATGATAGTGACCAATTACCGCGTCAATTTCTACCCCTTTTTCAAAAACGACCCCTACTACTTCGGCGAGCTGAACGTCATGGACACCGCCGCGAAGTACGCAGAGGGCACGGAGGCGCTGCGCCATACCCACGTCTGCGAGGACGCCGGCGTGGTAAAGGGCTTCATCAGCGTCAACGGCAATGAGATAGAGAAGCTCTACGTCGAGCCTCATTTCCAGAGCGGAGGTATCGGAGCGCAGCTGCTCCGCTTCGCCGTGGACGAGCTCGGCGCTGAATGGCTGTGGGCGCTTGAATACAACACCCGCGGCATAGCATTTTACCGGCGTCACGGTTTTGAGCTGACCGGCGAAAAAATGATCGAGGACGAGTGGGTCCCGCTGGTGAAAATGGCGCTTAGCGGAAAACAGAACGATCGCAAGGAGGAAAATAAATGACAGTATTTTTATGCGGATTCATGGGCTGCGGCAAGTCCACAGTGGGCAAGCTGGCAGCGAAGAAGCTCGGCTGCGGCTTCTGTGACACCGACGACCTCATCGTCCGTATCGAGGACATGACCATACCCGAGATATTCGAGAAAAAGGGCGAAGCGCACTTCCGCGCCGCCGAGGCAGAGATAGTGAAGTCCCTCTGCGGCAAGAAGACCGTCGCAGCGTGCGGCGGAGGAGCGATGCTGAACCCCGACACCGCCAAGGCAGCCCGCGACAGCGGCAGCGCAGTGGTCTTCCTCGACGTCCCCTTCGCCGAGTGCTACGACCGCATCAAGGACGACACCAACCGTCCCCTCGTGGTCAACAACACCCGCGAGCAGCTCGAAGAGATATACAACGCCCGCAGGAGCGTCTATAGAGCCCACGCGACCGTGATAATCGACACCTGCGGCAGCCCGGTCGAGACCGCTGACCAGATAGCAGCAGCGGTACGGAGGTAAGCCATGCTCATTTACAACGCAAAGATATACACCATGTCCGCCGCAGGCACGATAAACAGCGGCTGGATAGAGACTGACGGCGCTGAGATAAAGGCGTTAGGCGAGGGCGCCCCCGCCGATTTCCCCGCCGACGCCATAGACGCCAAGGGCGGAACAGTCCTCCCCGGCTTCATCGACGCCCACACCCACCTCGGCATAATCGAGGACGGGCTTGCCTTTGAGGGCGACGACTGCAACGAGACCACCGACCCCTTCACCCCGCAGATGAGGGCTCTCGACGGCATAAACCCCTTTGACCGCTGCTTCGGCGAAGCCCGTACCCGCGGTATCACGACGGCAGCAGTCTGCCCGGGCAGCGGAAATGCCTGCGGAGGGACTATCTGCGTGATAAAGACAGCCGGCAGGCGCGTTGACGATATGCTCATCTCGACGGCAGGCGTGAAATTCGCCCTCGGAGAGAATCCCAAGAGCGTCGGCAACGACCGTGAAGACACTCCTGTGACCCGCATGGCGACGGCAGCCCTTATCCGTGAGGGACTTTACAAAGCCCGCCGCTACGCCCACGACATGGACAGCTACTACTCCGACAACGAGAACTGCACTCCGCCCGAGTACGACGCTAAGTGCGAGGCGCTCATGCCTCTCCTCGACCGCAAGCATAAGGCATTCTTCCATTGCCACCGCGCGGACGACATCTGCACAGCCATGCGCATAGCGAAGGAATTTTCCCTCGACACCGTTATAATACACGGCACCGAGGGCTACAAGATAGCGGACATCATCGCAGAGGAGGACGTCCCCGTGATCTGCGGACCGATCATCTGCGACCGCTGCAAGCCCGAGATGAAGGGCATGGAGCTCGAAAACGCCGCAGCACTCGTGAAAAACGGCGTAAAGACCGCGATCTGCACGGACCACACAGTCATTCCCATACAGTACCTTCCTCTGTCCGCGCAGGCAGCCGTAAAGGGCGGACTTGACTATGACGAAGCCCTCCGCGCCCTGACCTCCGCCCCCGCGGAGATACTCGGCATCGCGGACAGAACGGGCTCGCTCGCCGCCGGACTTGACGCCGACATACAGCTCTACCGCAAGGGCGACGACCCTCTCGGACTGATGACCGAGCCCGTCCTCGTCATGGTGAGCGGAGAGACTGTCCGCAGGGAGGAGATATGATGAAGCGGATATTCAGCGTACTTTCGGCAGCGCTGACCATGCTCGCGTCCGTGCCGTCCGTGTCGGCAGGGGAGAGCACGGCAGCCTCCTTCACCTACACCGTCACAGGCAAGACCGCCGCGATAACCGGCGTCACCGGTGCCGGCACGACCCTCGATATCCCCGCAGAGATAGACGGCTGCACCGTCACTTCCATAGCCGCGCAGGCGTTTTTCGGGCAGGACAAGATCGAGCACATCACCCTCCCCGAAACTCTCGTCAGCATAGGCGACAGCGCATTTGCCGGCTGCCTTTCGTTGACTGACATCGACCTCCCCGACTCCGTGACCACGCTCGGCAAGAGCTGCTTCATCAGTTGCTCCGCGCTTAAAACAGCCGAACTGAGCAGCGCGCTCACCGCGATACCGGAGAAATGCTTCTACTCATGCACCTCGCTCAGCGCCGTGGAAATACCCTCCTCAGTGACCTCAGTCGGCGCGGAAGCGTTCTTCAGCTGCACCGACCTCCTCGCACTGACCGTCCCATCGACCGTTACCGACATCGGCACGAACGCAGTCGGTATGCAGTACAATATCCGCACAGGAGTGAGCGGCGTGCAGGGCTTTGTGCTGACCTGTGAGTGGGACTCCGCCGCCCAGACCTACGCCGAGCAGAACGGGCTTACCTACAGTATCTTCGTGAGCTTCCTCAAGGGCGACGTCAACGGCGACAAACTCGTAGACCCTGCCGACGCCTCGCTGATACTGGTTTTCAACGCCAATATCGCGGACAACGTCCCGTCCATCTTCAACGAGCAGCAGCTTCTCGCCGCGGACTATAACGGCGACGGACTGATAGACTCCGCCGACGCCTCGCTGATACTCTACGACAACGCAAACAACGCATAAAAAACAACATCTCAGCCGGAGCTTTTCCGGCTGAGATGTTTTATTTTCATATATACCGCTCAGTCCGCCTCACCGACGGTCTTCATGTCGTAGCTGAGCTCGAAGCGGCTGTCAGTGCATTCGCTGTAGAAGCTGTTGACGAGCCTGTTCACCGCAAGATGACCGCCGTCATCGTTCGCGCCGATGAGCAGCACAAGGATCTTGTCCTTGCCGCAGACCGCAGTCATATCGCCGCGTCTCAGGCAGTTATGCACCGCGCGCGAGAGTATCTCCATGACACTGCCCGCCTCATCCTCGGCTTCCGCGGGACGCTCGAGCTTCACGACGATGACCTGCGCACCGCTGCCCACTCTCCCGAGTATCCTGAGCACGAAGCGGTAAATGCTCTCGAACTCCTCCTCGGGCACCTGATAAGAGCCCCTGCCGTCCTCGGTGATGTGCATTATGCTCTCCATGTTCAGCCCGGACGCCGCCCCGGAACTCGCAGCACCGCGGTACGTTTTTATGCGCTTTTCGGCAGTTCTCATGCCGAGCGGGAGGGACAGAACATCGTCCGCCCCGAGCGCGAAGAGCCTGTCCTGCTCGTCCGCGTCAGGCGACTGCACCGCCACCGCGACCTCGGTCCCGGCAGCCTTAGCCCGCGAGATGATATCTCCGAGCTGATCGCCCATGTAGTCCGCATTCACGATGATCGTGCCGCAGCCAATGGGGATATATTCACTGAAAATAGTTTTTACGTCCTCCGGAACGAGCTGTTCCCAGAGGTCCCTGTTCTTATCCGAATCAATAATACCGAGCACTTTGCCGCCTCCTTATTCTTCGTCGTCCACGATCGGGATATAGACCTCATACTGACCGTCCTTCGCAAGACGGAGCCTGTCCTCATCATTTATCATGAAAGCGACAGCCCTGTTGTAGTTGACGATAGTGTTTACCGCAGCGCCGCCGCCGTACTCGCCGTCGCGCGTCCACGAGATCTCTTCGCCGCCGAGGGAAGTGAAAGTGATCTTGTCCGTCCTGAAGAACTTGATGTAGTCCTTGTCGATGTCGATATTTATGTTGAGCAGCGAGCGGACGATCTCCTGCAATTGCATAACGTTCGCCGGTTTTTTTATGAGCAGCACCTCAAACATACCGTCATCGGGGAGGAAGTCCTTCATCGAGAGCAGACCCGCAACAGAAGCGGAGTTCGTGACCATACCGTAGATGAAATCGTCCTCGATGACCGTATCCCCGAACTCTATCCTCATACGCTTCGCACGGATGCTTGTGAGCTGAGTGAGACCGTTGAGAACATAGGCAGTGTGCCCGAGCAGATTCTTTATCTGCTGAGGCGTCTCATAGGAGATATTGGTGAACGCACCGAACGCAACGATATACGAGAAATAGTCCCCGTTGAAGCCGCCGACATCACATGGAACGGGCTTGCCGTTGATGATAGAGTTGGCCGCCTCGAGCGGTGTCTTGGGGATACCGAGACTCCGTGCGAAATCGTTTGTGGAGCCAGCGGGGATATACCCGATAGGCAGCCTGTGAGCGCTGCGCATGATCCCCTGGAGGCACTGACTGAGCGTCCCGTCGCCGCCGGCACAGACGATGATATCGAAGCCGCTCCCGCACGCGAATTCGGCAGAGCGTTCAGCGTCGCCGCCGTCCTGAGTCGGGTGGACAGTGACCTCGTATCCTGCTTTGGTGAAAAGGTCGATGATATCGCCGAGCTTTTCAGCGATAGTAGTGCGTCCCGCAACGAGGTTCGCAATAAGGTACATTTTCTGCATGACGTTCTCCTGAGATGTGGTAGTCTTGGCGGGTCTGATAGTTTCGAAAATGCTATGATTCTATTATATAATCATTCTGGGATTTTTTCAAGTGGGACAGAGATAATTAAAATATAAAAATATATTACTATAGCTTGACTTTGTGATGAGATAGTGGTATAATAATAAAGCTGAATCACAGCAGACGATATTGGGGTGTCGCCAAGTGGTAAGGCAGCGGACTCTGACTCCGTTATTTCGAGGGTTCAAATCCTTCCACCCCAACCAGAAACGCCCGTCACAGAAGTGACGGGCTCAATTTATAATGGATAGTGAATAATGTATAAATCATAGTATTCGTCTCCCGGGCGTTTCTGTATTATTATTTATTCACTATTCATTATTCTTTATTCACTAAAAAGAGGAGAGCCGTATGTATCAGAAAAGTCCTCTGCTTGATAAATCTTTAAAATTTGCTGCACGAATAGTCAAGCTGTATCAATACCTCATTAAGGAGAAAAAAGAATCAATTATCTAAAAACAGATATTAAGAAGCGGAACTTCGATAGGTGCAAACGCAAATGAAGCTGCTTACGGCGTAAGCACAGCAGACTTCATAGCGAAGCTGCAAATATCGCTGAAAGAAACTGCTGAGACTGAATACTGGCTTAGGCTGCTTATACTTACGGATTATATTGAAAAGTCTCACGGCGAGTCTATGCTGAATGACTGCCTTGAAATAAAGAGGATACTGATATCATCACTTAAAACTGCAAAAGAGAAAAGCACTGATGTCATCAATTTATTTATGCCCAACCAGAAACGCCCGTCACAGAAGTGACGGGCTCAATTTATAATGAATAGTGAATAATGAATAAATCATAGTATTTGTCCTACGGGCGTTTCTGTATTATTATTCACTATTCATAAAAAATTACGGTCAGACTTTTCAGTCCGCCCATTCTCATATCCGCCCGCACCCGTCGGGGACGCCGTCCGCCGTTTTTGGGGTGGCACGCCAGGTAAGTCAATGTTTGACAAAACCGTGATCTTGCGGTATAATATAAGGTACGACTTTATTACACGAAAGGAGCAATAACGTGTTCAAAACTCTTTTGTCTCACGTCGGCAAATACAAAAAACAAGCCATACTTTCCCCTCTCGCGATAGTCGGCGAGGTACTCATGGAAGTGCTTATACCGCTCGTGATGTCCCACATCATCGACGACGGAATCCGCAAGGGCGACGTCGGGTATGTCGCGAAAATGGGTGCGCTCATGGTCGCGATGGCGCTCTGCTCCCTGTTTTTCGGCGCTATTGCAGGCCGTCTCAGTGCGGTCGCTGCAATGGGCTTCGCGAAAAACCTCCGCAGCGCACTTTTCCGCAGGGTGCAGGATTTCAGCTTCGCCAACGTAGATAAGTTCTCCACGGCTTCCCTCACGACGAGGCTGACGACCGACGTCACCAATATCCAGAACGCTTTCATGATGCTGATACGCGGAGCTTTCCGCTCACCGATCATGCTCATCTGCGCTACCACCGCGGCGATAAAGTTCAACCTCAGGCTGTCCACGGTGTTCCTCTGCGCAATTCCCGCGCTCGCGCTCTCGCTGGCGTTCATCATTTCCCATGCGCACCCGCGCTTCGAGAAAATGCTCAAGCAGTACGACGTCATGAACGCGAGGGTGCAGGAGAACCTCATCGGTATCCGCGTGGTCAAGGCGTTCGCGAGAGAGGACTACGAGAAAAAGCGCTTCGATGAAAGTGCCGACAGCGTCCGCAGAGCTCAGGTCTTCGCGGAAAAGCTGGTTATCCTCTCCATGCCTATCATGCAGCTCGTCATGTACGCGAGCATCGTTGCGATACTCTGGTTCGGCGGCAAGATGACCATGAACGGCGAGATCTTCACCGGTGAGCTCAATGCGTTCATCTCCTATGTCAGCCAGATACTCATGGCGCTCATGATGCTCTCGATCCTGTTCATCATGCTCGTTATCTCGCGTGCTTCGATACAGCGTGTCTACGAGGTTCTTGCGGAGGAGCCCACTATCTGCCCTCCCGAGAACGGCCTCACCGACACCGCAGACGGCTCCGTATCGTTCCGCGGAGTGAGCTTCAGCTACTTCAACGACATGAACAATCTTGCGCTCGACCACATCGACCTCGATATACGCTCCGGCGAGACTGTCGGTATCATAGGCGGTACCGGCTCCTCGAAGACCTCGCTGGTGCAGCTCATACCGCGCCTTTATGACGCGACAGAGGGTGAGGTCATCGTCGGCGGACACAACGTTAAGGACTATACGCTCGACGCGCTCCGCGACGACGTCGCAATGGTGCTCCAGAAGAACGTGCTGTTCTCCGGCACGATACGCGACAACCTCAGATGGGGCAATGCGAATGCGTCCGACGAGGAGATAGAAGAGGCGTGCCGGGCAGCGTGCGCGCACGACTTCATCATGGGCTTCCCGGACGGCTACGGCACTGAGCTCGGTCAGGGCGGCGTGAATGTTTCCGGCGGTCAGAAGCAGAGGCTCTGTATCGCGAGGGCGCTCCTCAAAAAGCCTAAGATAATCATTCTCGACGACTCCACGAGCGCCGTAGATACTGCGACTGACAGCAGTATCCGCAAGGCGTTCAGGGAGAAGCTCGCGGATACCACGACTATCATCATCGCACAGCGTATCTCCTCCGTGCAGGACGCTGACCGCATCATCGTCATGGACGACGGCAGGATAACCGACGTCGGCACGCACGACGAGCTCCTCGCGACCAGCAGTATCTACCGCGAGGTATATGAGTCGCAGCAGAAAGGAGCTGATGAATAATGCCAAGGAATCAGCGTCCGGCAGCCAAGCCGCAGAACGTTTTCGGCACCATGAAGCGCATCTTCAGCTATATGTACGGCTTCAAGGTGCAGCTCGTGCTCGTGGTCACAGGTATCGTGCTCAGCTCGTGCGCGGGTATCGCCGGCAACTACCTCCTCAAGCCGCTCATCGACGTCATCGAGGATAACCTGAAGACCGGCAGCAGGGATATGTCGAAGTTCATCGGCATTCTCTCGGTCATGGCGTGTATCTATATCGTCGGAGCGCTCTCGTCGTTCATGTATCAGCGCATGATGATGAAGGTCTCCACGACGACGCTCATGCGTATCCGCTGCGATCTCTTCAACAAAATGGAAACGCTTCCCATTCGCTACTTTGACAAGCACACTCACGGCGAGCTCATGTCGCTCTACACCAACGACACCGATGCGATACGCGAAATGCTCTCGAACAGCGTTGCTCAGTTCATCTCCTCCGCTATCACTATCGTGGGCGTGTTCGTGTTCATGCTCATGCTCAGCTGGATACTCACGATCATCGTCATCGTCATGCTGTTCCTGATTATCCGCGTGATCGGCGCTATCGGCTCACGCAGCGGCAAGGGCTTCATCGCGCAGCAGAAGGCGCTCGGCAAGGTCAACGGCTACATCGAGGAGATGATAGACGGACAGAAGGTCGTGAAGGTCTTCTGCCACGAGGACGAGGCGAACGCGGAGTTCGACAAACTCAACGAGGAGCTGTGCTCCGCGGCGACAAGAGCCAATACCTTCGCGAATATCCTCATGCCGGTCATGAACAATCTTTCCTACCTGCACTACGCTGTGACGGCTATTGTTGGCGGCATACTCACGGTCAAGGGTATCGGCGGGATGACGGTGGGTTCCGTAGTGTCGTACTTGCAGTTCACGAGGACGTTCTCGCAGCCTATCACGCAGGTATCGCAGCAGCTCAATTCCGTGCTGACCGCTCTCGCTGGTGCGGAGAGGATATTCAGGGTCATCGACGAGGAGCCCGAGGCGGACGAGGGGTATGTCACTCTCGTGAATGCGGACATCGCGCCCGACGGTACTATCACCGAGGCTGACCACCGCACGGGCCGCTGGGCATGGAAGCACCCCCACAAGGCTGACGGTACGATAACCTACGCGGAGGTGCGGGGAAATGTTCAGTTCGATGATGTATACTTCGGCTACGAGCCCGAAAAGACGGTGCTCAACGGGATAAGTCTGGTAGCTCAGCCGGGTCAGAAGATCGCATTTGTCGGCTCGACCGGCGCGGGCAAGACCACCATCACGAACCTCATCAACCGCTTCTACGATGTCCCCGACGGCAAGATACGCTACGACGGCATCAATATCAACAAGATCAAAAAGGACGACCTGCGGCGCTCGCAGTCGATAGTTCTCCAGGATACCCACCTCTTTACGGGGACGGTCATGGACAATATCCGCTACGGTAAGCTCGACGCGACGGATGAGGAGGTCTACGCAGCGGCGAAGCTCGCTAACGCACACACCTTCATCACCCACCTCGAGAACGGCTACGACACCATGCTCACCGCAGACGGTGCGAATCTCAGTCAGGGTCAGAGGCAGCTCCTTGCTATCGCGAGAGCGGCTGTCGCGGATCCACCGGTGCTCATTCTCGATGAGGCGACGAGCTCTATCGACACCCGCACCGAGGCGCTCATCGAAAAGGGCATGGATCAGCTCATGGAGGGACGTACGGTATTCGTCATCGCGCACAGGCTGTCCACGGTGCGCAATTCGCACGCGATCATGGTGCTCGAGCACGGCAAGATAATCGAGCGCGGCAGTCACCGTGAGCTCATCGCGCAGCGCGGGAAGTACTATCAGCTCTATACAGGTATGTTTGAACTGAGCTGATGTTCAGCTATTCAGGGGCGACCGTAAAGGCCGCCCCTGAATTTATCTCTCTGACCGAAGTATCCCCCTCGTCAGGATCCGCTCCCCCGCAAGAGTGCACCGCATTTCATGCCTCCGCGCAACAAAATTTCTCCCCGCCCCTTGCAAAAGAGGGGAAATTATGGTAATATAGAAGGAGCACATGATTCGTAGGGAACTACGGCACAAAGGGGGAACGAAATTGGAATCCATAGAATACAAATGCCCAAACTGCAACGCCGACCTGAAATTCAACCCCGATACTCAGAAGCTCGACTGCGAGTTCTGCATGAGCTCATTCACGATAGACGAGGTGAAGAACGCCTGTGCGGAGGCAGAGAACAGTATCCCGGACGAAGTCCTCGAGGAGGAGCGGCAGGAGTTCGAGGAGCACACTAACCTCTACCACTGCAAGAGCTGCGGCGCAGAGATAATGGCAGACGACCAGCAGACCGCGCTGTTCTGCTACTACTGCCACAATCCCGTCATACTTTCGGGAAAAATGGGCGGAAAATACCGTCCGAGCAAGGTCATCGGCTTCAAGCTGAACCGCGACAAAGCCGTGAAGCTGTTCAAGAGCTGGGTCGCGAAGCGCCGCTTCGTCCCGGACGACTTCAAGTCCGAGCAGCAGGTCGAGAAGATCACAGGACTGTACGTCCCGTTCTGGGTCGCAGATTGCAAGATAAAGGCGAACTACCACGCAACGGGCAAGAAGATACGCTCGTGGTCAACGGGAAATTACCGCTACACCGAGACCAAGGAGTTCCGCGTGGACCGCTGTGCCGACGTCGTAATGCAGGGTATCCCCGCGGACGGCGAGACCAAGATAGACGACCTCCTCATGGAGTCGATAGAGCCGTATGACTACAAGGAGCTCCAGCCCTTTTCGATGTCATATCTGAGCGGATTTTTCGCGGATAAATACGACGTTGACGAAGCGGGAGTCTTCCCGAGGATACGCGACCGCGCCACCGCAGCGAGCAGGAAGGTCATCACTGACTCCGTCACCGGCTATAATTCCGTCGTCGTCATGAGCGAGCACTACGATATCCTCAAGACCGACTGGAGCTACATAATGCTCCCGGTGTGGTTCATGACATACAGGTACAACGACCAGATATACGAGTTCGCGATAAACGGACAGACCGGCAAGCTCGCCGGAACGCCGCCCCTGAATAAGAAGAAGCTGTTCCGGTTCTGCACCATTCTCGGCGCAGGTCTGTCAGTAGCGTTCTATCTGCTGGGAGGTGCGATGCTCTGATGAATAAATTCGGAAAATTCCTCGCCTTCATGGCGCTCCTGACTGTCTTCATACTGGGAGTCGCGTATATACCGATAGGCTCTACCAAGAACCTCGCCGAGGGCTGGGACGGAGACACCTCCGCGAGCTGCCTCGTCGACGACGCCGACCTCTTCGGCAAGAAGGATGAGAAGCAGCTGAACAGCGTTATCCGCGAGACCGCAGACGAGCTTGAGCTGAATATTCTCATCTACGTCGCAGGCAGCGATGACGCACATCTCTCCGACGAAGCGACCGAAGCCAAAGCCCACAATATGTACGACGAGACCTACGGCGAGTACACCGACGGCGTGCTCTACTACATGGATATGTCGGGCGGCTACAGCGCCTACGACTTCATCTCGACGAGCGGCAAAGCAACGGTGATGTACCAGAAGGATATCGAGAACATCTTCACCTACCTTGACGGCTATCTTCCGGCGTCCGGAGAGCAGATAGTCCCCGAAGAGATATATTCCGCGATAGAGGCGTTCTGCCGTCAGCTCGAGACCAAAAAGAGCCGCAACCAGCTATACTTCCACGATACCTACCACGGACTCTATAACTACTTTGAGCGCGGCGAATTCAGGGTGACCAGGAGCAAGCCGTTCCCGCTGAGAGCGCTGATAATGCTGGTCTGCACAGCTATCGGAGCGCTCATCGCACTGATAGTTCACGCCTGCATAAAGAGACATTATAAGTTCAAGACAGCAGCGAACCCGAGCGTCTACGTTGCCCGCGAGAAGACCGCATTCACGGAGCGCAGCGACGTCCAGACCCGCACGCACGTCAGCAAGGTCAGGATCGAATCGAGCTCCGGAGGCGGAGGCAGCCGCGGCGGAGGAGGACACTCCTTCGGCGGCAGCCACGGCGGCGGTGGCCATCATAGA
The DNA here is from genome assembly GCA_016288815.1 of Ruminococcus sp. GTDB lineage: Bacteria > Bacillota > Clostridia > Oscillospirales > Ruminococcaceae > Ruminococcus. The sequence goes on along the minus strand of JAEELF010000062.1, from coordinate 10,887 downwards.
TGATAGATGTGCCTCCGGCGGATCAGAAATGAGGGCGCTGCCCTCAAACTCCCGCCAAAGGGTACAGTCTCTGCCGAGCCGTTCCCCTCTGTCGCTTCGCGACATCTCCCCACACTGTGGGGAGTCACCCTTTGGAAACCCACAGTAAAAAACCTCAGATATCCCATTTATGGGATATCTGAGTTTTTTAATTATGGTATTCTAAAGGGAATCTATTCCCTTTAGCAGGGGTATGGGGACGGCGTCCCCATTTTTAATGCGTCGCAGACACAACTCTGTCACGCTGATTGACAAGAGGGACAGAATGTGGTATCATATTAATGGCGGCACACGGGTCGCCGTGCGATTTTTGGGGATTTTTGGAGGTGCAAATGAACAGCAGAACAGAAAAGACAGAGCGCCGCGTAACGTACCCGCGGCTATTCTGGCTGGTCATAATCGGGAGCGTACTCGGCGTCATCATCGAGGGCGTCTGGTACTACTTCATGCACGACCGCTGGGAGACGCATGTCGTCACGATATGGGGCCATTTTTGCCTGATCTACGGGCTTGGCGGGGCGGTCTACTACGCGGGAAATTGCCTTATGGAAGGGAAAAACATCGTCCTGCGCTACGCGGTTTTCTCGCTCATCGGCACCGGCGTCGAGCTTCTCTGCGGACTGCTCCTGAAATACGGGCTGAATATGCGCGCGTGGACATACAAGGGGTATCCGTTTAATTTCATGGATCTGATATGCCTGAAAATGGCTATAATATGGGGATTTGTGGGACTTGCGTTCGGGCTTTTGGTGAAGCCGATAGATAAGCTGTTCTCACTCATGCGTGGCAGGTACTGGAACTGGATATGTGCCGTATTTTCGGCATTTATGGCGGTCAACCTCGTGTGTACCTGCGCCTGCATGATACGCTGGAAGCAGCGTCACGACGGCAAGCCCGCGTCCGGCAAGGTCGCGCAGATCATCGACGAGCACTACGGCGACGATTTTATGCAGACGAGATTTGTGGAGTGGCGGTTCCTCTCCTGAGAGGTCTTGTGTGAAAAGTCTTTCACACGTTTGTCACATATTCATCACGCTTTTTATTGCAAAAAACTGCACGAAATGTCTGGAAACGAGAATAAAACGGCATTTGCACAGGAAAAAACGATCCTTTTTGTGCAAATGCCGTTTTCGTTATCTTTAATTGATTTAACGTTTGAGTCGGATGCCTAACTACTTTTTTGTAGGGGCGCATTCCGTGCGCCCGTCTGTAAACGAGGGGGAAACTTCGGTCAGGAGGAGAAAAACAAAACCGGCGCAAAAGCTGACATTCTCCCCCTGCCTACGTTTCCCCCTCGTTGCTCCCCTTTCCTCTCCTACCCCCTCTTGTCAGCTTTTGAAAATACTTCGCCGAACACCTACGGTGTCGGCTGGCAATTTTTTGTTGCCTGTTGCGTTTTCATGCCTTGCGGGAAAGGTGACAGATCTTATGCTTCCGCGCAATGATCGGGGAGAGGGGAAAGAGAGTGCAGAGGGAAAACCGCGCGGGGACAGCTCGGACGACTGCGTAGTTTACGGAGCTGTTCGGACGAGTTGGTACCCAATGAGGTTTTCCCTTTGCATTAGATCGCCGGCGCGGGCTCCGCGTTATTTTTCGTCCTCTTCGTAGAATACGTTGTACGATACCGCACGGTGATTGTAGGTACTCAGCACCAGCCCGATTATTCCGTACATACTCACCATCGCTGTTCCGCCTGCGCTCAGAAACGGCAGCGGTACGCCGATTACCGGCGCTACCTTCAGTACCATTCCGATGTTCATTATGCAGTGCGTCAGTATCAGTCCGAACGCGCCCATGCAGATGAAGCGTCCCAGACGGTCGCGCGTGATACGGCTGTCTGCGAATATTTTCAGGCAGACATACGCCAGCACGATTATCAGTCCTATCGCGCCGATAAAGCCGAAGACCTGCCCTACATACGCGAATATGAAGTCGTTGTGCTGCTCAGGGACGTAGATGTATTCGTCGCCGATCAGCTTCTTTCCGAACACTCCGCCCGATTTGAGTGCGGCAAGTCCGAGATCCTGCTGGTACTCGATGTCCTCGTTGGTTCCGGGGTGGAAAAGTACCATGATTCGCTGTTTGTGGAAGCTGCTCAGTTCGAAGAACCACATCGCTGCTATCCCTCCCGCGAGGGCAAACGGCGCTGCCGCAAGATACTGCCACGATATGTTCGCTGAGATGAGCATGAACGCGAATATCGCCACGAATACGATCGCTGTTCCGTAGTCGCCCTGCTTTGCTACTATCGCTATCGGGGCAAGTCCGTGGAGCAGCAGGAGCAGCATATGCAGCGGTTTGTTCATGTTTTCCTCGTCGCGGGAAAGGTGGTACGCGAAGGTGAGTATGAATACGAATTTCAGTACCTCAGACGGCTGGAACGTTATCGAGCCGAGCCGTATCCACGCCTGATCGTCCGCGCCCGCTCGCTGGTAGCCGAGCGACGTGAACGTCAGCGCTACAAGTATCAGCGCTATCGGGACGTAGATGAACCACAGCTTCACCACCTTGCGGTAGTCGATGAGCGAGATGAACAGAGCTGCGCCAAGTCCTATCACCGACGACACGAGCTGCGTCTTCCAGTAGCTCGCGCCGACGCCCTCCTCCTCGCTTATCCCGTTCCTTACGATCGAGTATATAAGTATCGTGCTTATCGCCGCGCACAGCGTCACTGCAAACAGCAGTCCGCCGTCGATGCTCAGCTTGTTTGTCCTTATCTTTTTGAATGCTGATCTCATTTGGTCTCCTTCTTTTTTGTTTTTCTTGGAATGTTTGGGCGCCGTTACGTTGTAATGCGGGATTCGGAATTATCTGCGGTGGGGTCTTGTAGGGGCGCCGTCCCGGCGCCCGGGGGGATCACGTTATTCGCGGACGCCCAAAGGGCGCCCCTGCATCTGACACCTAAAACCTGATACCTGACCCCTGTTTCGTATGCGATGTATGAGTATGGTCGGTGTTGAGAGTGAGCGAGTTTACGAGCGGCAACGTGTCCGGGTGCAGTGTCACGCTGCCCGCGCTCAGCCAGCCCAGTATTTGCGGTCAAGACTGCGATACTGTACTGCCGCTGCTATGTGATTCTTCCTGATTACCTCCGAACCGTCAAGGTCCGCGATAGTCCGCGCGACCTTCAGTATCCTGTCATACGCGCGGGCACTCAGTCCCAGCCGGTCGAATACGCCCTTTATCAGCAGCAGCGCGTCGTCGTCCATCGGACAGAAGCCCTGCAGCTTGTCCGCGGTTATCAGCGCATTGCACGTTATCGGCGTCCCTCTGAAGCGCTCGGTCTGGAGCCAGCGTGCTGCCACTACGCGCTTGCGTATCTCCGCTGAGCTCTCTTCCTTCGTCTTCGCGGACAGGTCGTCAAACTCTACCGGCGCGACCTCGATGTGCAGGTCGAAACGGTCGAGGAGCGGTCCCGATATCTTCGAGAGGTACGCCGCGACCTTGTTCGGGGTGCAGGTGCATTTACGCTTCGGATTGCCGTAATATCCGCAGGGACAGGGGTTCATCGCGCCTATCAGCATTATCGTGCAGGGGTAGGTCACCGTGCCGGACGAGCGGGCGATAGTCACCTTTCTGTCTTCGAGCGGCTGCCGCAGTATCTCAAGCGTGCGGCGGTCAAATTCCGCGAGTTCGTCCAGAAACAGCACGCCGTTGTGTGCGAGCGAGACCTCGCCGGGGTGCGGTATCGAGCCGCCGCCTGCAAGTCCTGCCGCGGAGATAGTGTGGTGCGGCGAGCGGAACGGTCTTGTCGTTATTATGGGCGATTCCGGGGTGAGAAGTCCGGATATCGAGTGTATTTTCGTCGTTTCGAGGGCTTCGTCGAAGGTGAGGGCGGGGAGTATCGAGGGCATCCGCTTCGCGAGCATACTCTTTCCGCTTCCGGGTGCGCCTATCAGCAGGGCGTTGTGTCCTCCCGCGGCGGCTATCTCCAGCGCCTTCTTCGCGAACTGCTGTCCGCGGACGTCGGCGAAGTCGAGGGTGTCGGTGTAGGCGGTCTCGGGCGGGATATAGCGCTCGCTCGGCTTTATGGGCTCCTGTCCGCGGAAGTGGCTTATCAGCTCGTTCGCATTGCGGACGCCGTAGATCTCGATGCCGTCGATGACCGACGCTTCGGCGGCGTTCTCCGCGGGGACGAATACTGCTCTCATGCCCTCCTCGCGGGCGAGCATGACCATGGGCAGGACGCCGTTTATCCGGCGTATGTCGCCGGTAAGGGAGAGCTCGCCGATGAACGCGCAGCCGTCGGTCTCTACGTCTATCATGCGCATGGCTTTCAGCACTGCCATGAATATCGCCATATCGTGAACTGAGCCGCTTTTCTTGGTGTCTGCCGGGGCGAGGTTGACCATTACTGCTGCCACGGGGAAGCTGATGCTGCACGCTCTGAGCGCGGTGCGGATACGGTCGCGGCTCTCGCGCACTACGGCGTCCGGAAGTCCGACGATGTCGAACTGCGGGTTGCCGCGGCTTATATCTATCTCCACATCGACGTGGAATGCGTTAAGACCAAAAAGTCCTAAACTCGAGACCTTTGCAAACATACTATGCCTCCTTGTCGTGTCCTTCATCCTGCCTTGCGCTCTGCCGGAATTCCGACGGGGTGCAGCCCTTGTGCTGCTTGAACTGGCGCATGAAGTAGGAATCGCTGTCGTAGCCGCACTGCTCTGCGACAGCGCTGACCGATAGATCGGTGTTTTTCAGCAGTTCGGCAGCGTACAGCAGCCTGCTCTCTATCACGTCCTGACGGCAGGTCACGCCGAACGCGGCGAGGTAAAGTCTGTGGAAATACGCCTTGCTCACGCCCAGCTCCGCGCACAGCTCGTCCGCTGACCATGTGTTCATCGGGTCGTCGTATATCGACTCGCGCAGCGCTTTCAGCTCGGAAAGGCGCGGTACGTCGGGCTTGCGGGCGGGCTGCTCCGGCTCCGCTGCTTCGCTCAGTGTGATGAGCAGCATTCGCATGGAGAGCTCCATGAATTCCGCGCTGTGGCGGCTTTTGTGCATCGAATGCGATTTCATGCATTTGAATATCCCTGAGATTACAAAGTCGTCGCGGAGCTCCACCGGTACGTTCACCGGGACGCCCAGCGAACTCAGGTACTGGCGGTCGGCGTTCGACGCGCGGAAGCTGACGCTGTCGTAGCGGAGCGGCCTCCCGGGCGATGCCGGGCGGAAGTTCCGCTGGCAGCCGCTGCTGAATATCACCGCCGAGCTGCCGCGCATTTTCGTCTCCTCTCCGCCGCTGATGAACACTGCCGGCGTCCGGAAATATATCAGCTCCGAGTCTGCGCTCACTTCTCCGAGGACAGGCGCGAACCGGCTGCAATTCAGCTTTATCGTGTTTATCTTCATGCGCCTGCCTCCTTTTTGGTATTGTATACATTATTATACCATACTGTACACGAAAATGCAACGCTCGCGCCGCAAATTTTCCGCAAAAGCTCTGCAAAATTCAGGGGCGACCATTGCGGTCGCCCGGGGTGTATGGGACGGGTGGTTTTTGTGCAGGGCGGCGGGTGTCACGCTGAAAAGGCGGACACCGATGGTCCGCCTTCTGGTATGTTTATGCTGTTTTTATCTTTATGTCGCCCGAAGATGTGTCTATCTTCACTGTGTTCTCGCCTGAGCCCGCAACGTAGCTGCCGCCCTTCTTGGAAAGCGCTATCTCCGAATCAAGATCGCCCGACGATGTGTCTATCTCGGCGGTGAAGTCTGCGTTCCCGGGGAGGTACATCGTGACGTCGCCGGAGGAGGTGTCCGCTCTCAGGTCGGATGGCATTTCCTGTGCGGTGATAGTGATGTCGCCGGAGGAGGTGTCTGCGTTTATCTTGTCTGCCCTGGTCACGGAGATGTCTATCTCGCCCGAGGAGGAGTCTGCTCTGATGTCGCCGGCTTCCTCGGCATTTATCGTTATCCTGCCGGAGGAGGAATCCGCACGGATACTCTCGGACTCGCCGGTCTGGGTCATCTCGATATTGCCGGAGGAGGAGTTTGCGGTGATGTTCTTCGCGGTGCAGCCGGTCAGCTTGCCGTCGCCGGAGGAGGAGCTCACGCTCAGGCTCCCGGCTTCGATACCGTCTATCATGTAGTCGCAGGAGGAGCCGTTGAATGTGACTGCGTTCAGCGGTATGTCCTTGGGGAGCTCTACCTCGAGGTGCTTGTCGCTCTCAGAGCTGAGGAGCTTGGCGCCGGACTTCGCGAACTGTACCCAGAGAGTCTCGCCGTCTACCCAGGTGTGTACCTGCTTATCCTCGCTGAGCGCGACTTTGCAGGTCTCCTTGACACTCACGGTGTCTGCATTGTGGTAGGTGAGCTCCATCGTGCCAGATGCCCAGCAGATGTTGACTGTGGAGATAGTGTCGGTGATCTCGATGTTGCCGGGGGTGTATTTGTCAGCGTTGCTGTAGGTGGTGCCGGAGCCTGTTACCAGTGCGGCACAGCCTGTGGTGCTGATGAGTCCGAATGCTGTTGCGAGAAGTATCGCTGTGAGTGAAAGTGCTTTTTTCATTTTGTGTTCCTCCTGTCAGTTCCTGCCTTTGTGTTTTTTGTGAAGCCTACGATCGCGAATATCGCTGCGAGAACTGTGCCGACGATGAGCACGATCCAGTTAGTGGTGTCGTTAGCGCTCACCATATCTCCGAAATTGAAGCCGAATGCCGGGAAGCGGAGACCGTAGCCGAGCACGAGAAGTGTGAATGTGTCCGAGAAGAAGTATACGAGCGCCGAGAAGAGTATGCACGTGGCTGCCTTGAGGGAGCCGTTCCACTTGGGTAAGCGGATAAGCGCGTACATTCCCCACATATATACGAAGACCGGAAGCGCGTATGCTATGGTGTATGCCGCGAAGCCATTCGCGCGGGTGAAAAGTCCGATGCAGATCATCATGAGCAGGAAGGTCAGCGTTATCGCGCCGAGCGCGGCGGCTCCCTTGTTGTTCCCGATGCGGCTCGCGATGGGCTTTGCGTGCACCGCGAAGGGAGCGAATATCAGCGTCAGTGCGAACAGGACTGAGGCCGCTGCTGTGAAGAACCACGTTCCGCCGCCGTACAGGCAGCAGACGCCGAGGAGCGTCAGCAGGCTGACTGTGAAGGCTGCGAGGGTCCAGAGCGCCTTGTTCTCCTTCATCAGGAGCGGCACTACGATGAGTGAGGCGGGGACGCACATCGCGGTCAGCACGATGAACGACCAGCTCAGTCCCGAGCCGGTGACGATGTCGATGAGCATACATATCAGCACCGGTATGCTGAAAAGTGCCCCGATTATACAGCCGGCGATCGCGCCCTTGCGCTTGAAGAACCTCGCCTGATCTGCGATGACGGTCTCTTTTTCCCTTATCATCGGGGTGTCGATAGCCTCGTCGCAGCTTTTCATTTCGTTAAGGATATTTGTGCAGGCGGGGCACTCGCTGAGGTGCTCCTCGACTGCTGCGACGCTGTCACTGCTGCAAGCCTGATCCTTGTACAGCGGGAGAAGGTCGCGTATGAGTTCACAGTTATATTTCATTCTTATCCATCCTCTCCTTGAGTTTGAGACGTGCGCGGTGGTAGGTGACTCTTGCCCATGATTCGGTCTTCCGGAATATCGCGCCGATCTGGCTGAACGACAGCTCACCGAATACTCTGAGCTCAAAGACTTCCTTGTACGGGTCTTCCATGTCGTGCAGGAGCATATGTATGCGGAACGAGGTCTCGGAGTCCGTTATGGTCTGCTCGATGCCGGGAGCGGTATCGGCAAGGGTCTCGTCGGGCTCGCCCTCTGTCCGCGACTGCCTGCGTGTCTGGTCGATGAAGGCGTTCTTCGCTATCGCGCACAGCCATGAGAAGCACTCGGAGTCACCACGGAAGGAATGCTTTGCGGTCATCGCCTTGTAAAAGGTCTCCTGGGTTATCTCCTCGGCTGCGGAGGCGTCCTTTGCGAGTGTCATCACATAGGAATACACCTTCATGTAAAACGCTTCGTACAGTTTTTCTGCTGTCTTTTTCTCCAATCACCGCACCTCCTTTCCGGGTCTCTGTAGGTTAGACGGAGCAAGTTGCGTTTCGTTACAGAAAATTTCAAAATTTTCCAAAAATTTTTTTCCGCGTATGATTATACCACTTTTTTCGGGGAAAATCAAGCTTCGGGAGCGGGGCGGGGGATAAGTCAAAAAATAAAAATATCTGCGGGCGTCGTCTTTTTCGGGGCTGAAAGTCACTTATTTGTGATAATACTTTCAGAAGGAGGCTTCTTTATGAAAAAGAGTCTGGCATTCATCACTGCGGCGGTGATCGCCTTTGCGGGGACAGCGTGCGCGGAGAAAGGTTCCGGGGAGAGCCTGCGGGAGCCGGTCATCGACGAGTACGGCAAGCATGTCATTACTGTGGGGCTGCTCGGCGGGTACATGACCAGCGCGTTCAGCGATCAGTTCTTCCCAGATGACATCAGCGTGGAGTTCAAGTACTACTCCAAGCTCGCGGAGGACGACGACCAGTATGCCACCAAGGCTATGGCTTTGCTGCGCGGCGACCTCATCTCCGGGCAGGCGCCCGATATAATCATGCTTGCTCCGTCGTGTATGGCGAATCTCATACACCTCGGAGTCATGGCGGATATGTACCCGCTCATGGACGCCTGCGAGGACGGTATCCATCGTGAGGACTTCCTGCCGAACGTACTGGAGGGGTTCGACGTGGACGGTGAACTGCCTGCGCTCGCGAATCTGTGGTTCATCAATACTGCTGCCGTCAAGACCAAGTTCCTCGGGAAGGAGTTCGAAAACTGGACGCCCGAGCAGGCTATGCAGGCGTTCGCGGATATGCCCGAGGGCATGAAGTTCTGTCAGTGTACGGACGAGTATTCGCTCATGCAGTATATGACGAGGCAGGTGCAGCACGGGTGCGTGGATCCGGTGAGGAACGTCTGCAATTTCACCGGCAGTGACTTCGAGGAGCTGCTGAGGTTCAGTGCGGAGAACAATCCCGATGAATTCGAGCGGGAGTCATGGGAGGCGGCGTCCGACGAGGAGGCGATGGCGCTCGAGATGGACGCGGCGTATGCGGGTCTGAACGATACATACCTCGTGAACATGATAAGGATAGCTGGCTTCAATGACTCCCTCGCGCACGGCACATTCGCTTTCTTCGGCGGGGAGGACATCACCTTCGTCGGGTACCCGAGCAGCGACGGGTGCGGCGCGTACACGACGGTCAACGAGATGTACGGCATAAGCCGGGACTGTCCCGATAAGGAGACGGCGTGGCGCGTGGTGAGTTTCCTTACCAATTACAGGAAGGTGGAGGATAAGTTTGTCCACGCGGACACGGGTCTGAATGTCACGAAGGCACATCTCGAACGCGACTTCAACAGGTCCGCGGACTACGGCTCCTCCATCAACCGCACCGTCGGGGTGTGGACTGACCAGAATGTCGTCATCACCGAGGAATACAAGCAGATGCTCTACGACTATATCCTCCGCATCAAGTTCGACCCCTACACTGACTACCGTATTGAGAATATGATCGACGAGGAGACCGCTTATGTCGTTTCAGGCGAGCACTCGCCCGGGCAGTGTGCCGATATATTGCAGGGGAGAGTTGAGATATATCTCAGTGAGAGGGAATAGGCTGAATTCGGAATGAGGAATTGTAGGTAGGGATCACGTTATTCGTGGGACGCCGGGGACGCCGTCCCCTGCACCTGACACCTGTTCAAGGACGTGTAAAAGAAAAACTCCCGGTTGTCCCGGGAGTTTGTTTTGCGCTTAGTCAGCCATTGCCTTCTTGATAGCTGCGAGGAGGTCGTCATATTCCTCAAACGCTTCAAGGTCGGGGTTGTCTGCCTTGATCTTGTCCGTCGAGCGGAACAGGAAGCCTGCCTTGCTCGCCTTTATCATGCCAAGGTCGTTGTAACTGTCTCCGCTGGCGATCGTGTCGTAGCCTATCGACTGGAGCGCCTTGACGGTGGTGAGCTTAGAGTTCTCGATACGCATCTTGAAGCCGGTTATCTCGCCGCTGTCTGCTACCTCAAGAGTGTTGCAGAATATGGTCGGCATTCCCAGCTTCTCCATCAGCGGCTTGGCGAACTGCGTGAAGGTGTCGCTGATGATGATGACCTGGCACAGCGAGCGGAGCTCGTCCAGAAATGCCTTCGCTCCGGGCATGGGGTCGATCTTCGCGATAGTTTCCTGTATCTCCTTCAGTCCCAGTCCGTGCTCCTTCAGTATCCCGAGACGCCACTTCATCAGCTTGTCGTAGTCGGGCTCGTCGCGCGTCGTTCTCTTCAGCTCCGGGATACCGCTCGCTTCCGCAAACGCTATCCATATCTCCGGTACAAGCACGCCTTCAAGGTCAAGACAGGTTATATACATGGTGATTACCTCCAGTTTTTTTTATTGCTCTTACATTATACTACTTTATTTCACGTTTGTAAAGTTAATTCTTTGTTAGAGGGGTCAACGAGGGGGAAACTTCGGTCAGGGGGAGAAAAAACCGGCGCAAAAGCTGACTTTCTCCCCCTTCCTCTCCTACCCCATCTTGTCAGCTTTTGAAAATCCTCCGCCGAACACCTCCGGTGTCGGCTGGCGAAGTTTTCCCTTTGCATTAGACCGCCTGCGCGGGCTCCGCGCCGCTTTGGAATCCCATTGTTGGAATTTCGTTCAACAAGTGTTCTGTATGGGATGTAAGAGTAACGTCCTCAATGAGAGTGAGCGAGCTTGCGAGTGACAACGTGTCCGGGTGCAGCGTCACGCTGCCGTGCGACCGTCACCGGTCGCAGGGAGATTTGTGCGACGCGGCGACAAGGAGACGCCCTCTCTTGCAGGGCGTCTCCTCTTCAAAAACAGTCCACCGGACTGTTTTTGAATTCACC
>JAEELF010000061.1 GCA_016288815.1 Ruminococcus sp. | reverse complement strand
TTGTAACTGTAGAATAATTATCCCATATTCCATATGCGCCCTCAAGTTCATCAAGGCTCACACGCTCCCCGACATCATCCCCCGCGAGAACTCGCCTTGCTCTTTCGCATCTAATAGTATCATTAGAGTTTTGTTCCGTGTCATAAATGAAATGGCACAGCTCCTGCTGCTCGTCAGTCAGGGCGTCAAAGTCGGTAATGCAGAGATCATACCTGAGGAATCTCTCCCACAGTTCGTCATTCTCTCCAGCAGACACAGGGAATGCAGCAAGGCTCGCAGCGCAAAGGGCGGCTGCGGTCAGACATGACATCAGTTTTTTCATGGTTATTACTCCTTTATGATGTGTAATATGGAGTTCCCGTACACTCCCCCTGTTTCATTGTAAAAGAATAAACCATTATGCCTATACAACAGGCAACTGCATTACAATGCCAACCTCGAACTGCTGAATAGTCAGCGCGTCGAGGTTGGTCACGCCGTCGCTGCCGATGACGTCTGCGTACTGCTTCTGGCGCACAGTGAGCGGGAAGCCGTCCGGGTCAGCGGTATTCCTCATAATGCTGACTGCATCAGCCATATTTACGCTGCTGTCTCCGTTAACATCTCCGGATACACCCCCGACAGCAACAAACTCCAGCCCCCACTCCTCAGCGTATCTGTCCGCCTCAGAACCGACGTTTCCGGAGATGACGCAATTATTAGCGAATGCGCATTTGGGCTCGTCAGTAAGTGGCCTTTTCGGTGGCGGAGGCTCTATGCCAGATGTGAATTCTTGAGGTGTTTTATGAGGATATGCCCCTATGACCTGTATAGTGGGCGGTATTGTCACAGAACTAAGATTAACAAGGGCCTCCTGCCCGATAGTCTTTACACTAATGGGAATATTGATGTCAGTAAGACTTACATCTCCAAAAAACGCCTGATATCTGATGTTTTCAACACTTTCTCCCAAAGTGACACTTTCAAGGTTTCCGCATAATGATACAGCTCTTTCTCCTATATCATTGACATTAATATACGCAGTTTTCAAACTTTGTAAATCATAGAAAGCACCTCCGGCTACTACCAGACCCGGACAATCAAGTGTTATTTCTGCCATGGAATTGCATTCCGAAAACGCCCCTCTCGCTATATATTTAAGGCCTTCAGGGAAATCGATCTTTTCAAGATACTCACAATTCATAAAGGCATTCTGGTCAATGCACTCAAGTGTATCCGGAAGAACGATCTCTGTGAAAGGAGTTTGTGCAAGAGCGCCCTTTTCGATTGCCTTTACAGGGCAGCCATTTATCTCGCTCTCAATAACAAATGGTTCTGTAATCTTTTCTGTGGACGGTTTACCAGAATAATTGCTCCATGCAAAAACCGCTGTTCCGTCAGGCTTTGTATAATACCAGCCGCCGTTAATTTCGATCATGCCGAACCCTTCCATGTATTCCTTCTCACCACGGAAATCCTTCATCGGGCAGTCATATTTGACCGGAATAGTTTCGATCAACTTATCATTACCGTCATAAACTTCAAAGTGACTCTGCGTATCGGGAGAAACCTTTTCACGGAACAACACATAGCTGCTTCGTTCATCATCAATCCAATATTCCGTTTTGTTATAATAATCATTACTATTTCCATCAAACTCATAGTTTAAACAAATAACGTCCGGAACACAGTTTATGTATGTCTGCCAGCCGCCATAGTATGTTGTATAGAATGAGCGATTATCCCACAGACCATAAGCATTTTCAAGCTGTTCGACAGTCAGTCTGTCGCCTACATCGTCACCTGCAAGAGTGCGTCTTGCTCGTTCGCAAACGATGTTATCATTTGCAGCCTGTTCAGTATCAAAGATGAAATGGCACAGCTCCTGCTGCTCGGCAGTCAGGGCGTCGAAGTCGGTAATGCAGAGATCATACCTGAGGAATCTCTCCCACAGGTCGTCATTCTCTCCGGCAGACACAGGGAATGCAGCAAGGCTAGGAGCGCAAAGGGCGGCTGCGGTCAGGCATGAGATCAGTTTTTTCATGGTGATCCCTCCTTTTCTTCAATGTACCATAAAAGACTTCAAATGTCAAGGTTTTTTCGGTACAGAATCAAAGTTCGCGGGGAATGTCAATCGCCGACAGAAACGCTCTCAGCCTGCGCCGAGAGCGTTTTAAGTGTTATGCAGTTTCCGGAGTTTTCTTCTTATCACGCAGGAGCAGCACCATGAACACCGCCCCCATGATAAGGAAGGGCACATACTCGAATGTTCCCGTGAACCCTTCGAGGTCAGCGTCCTCGGGGATATTGCCCTGCTCAAGAAGCATCATGACCGCATTCTGGCTCGCGTTGTAAATGAAGTGTGCCACAACTGCCGGGAAAACGCTCCCCGTTTTTTGTGTGAGCCACATCAGGAACACACCGAAGCACGTCAGCAGAGCGAGCCTGCCGAATGCAGTTTCGAGCGAGTATCTGAGCGTGCCGCTTCCCGCGAGGTAGTTCGCAATATCAATGGGGAAATGCCATGCTCCCCATACGATACCCCCGATCAGACACGTCCCGGCTGTACCGAACAGCGGCTGCATTTTCTGGTTCATGTAGCCGCGCCAGCCGAGCTCCTCGCCGAGCAGTCCGACTGAGACCAGCGCAGCCTGTCCTGCGAGTATCATCACACACGCAAGGACGTTTGTGAGCGTGAAACCGCTCAGCCACGAGCTGTGTCCCGCCGCCGTTACCGGAACGAGATACATCGCCGCAACACCGATGCACGGCAGCGCGAACGCCAGCAGATAGTACCTGAGATTTCCCGTGAGGTTGAGGTGCAGCTTCATATCGCGGAACTCCTCTCTGGTGACAGCCCTTGTGATAAGGCTCGCGATCGCAGGCGACGCACAGAACAGCTCCGCTACTATGAAACTCACCGTCTGCGAGCTTTCCATAGGCTTCCTTAGAACGATGAGGAGCGCACCGAATGCGAACGCGATGAGCAGATATATCCCGAGCCGCTTGGCGCAGTCCTTTTTACTTGTCATACTGCTCAACTCCTTTCAGATACACCCTGCACGAAATGCGGTAGGATATGTAGTAAGCCGCGAGCGCGATCACGCAGAGGATACCCAGTGCCAGCGTGAGATTATCCTCAGTAAACAGCTTTTCACCGGTTTCAAACAGGATAACGTCGATATTTCCTGCATTAGTCAGTACCAGCACCGATATGATGATGACGAAAAGAATACAATAGATGAGCTTGATTATACCGCCCTTTTTGTTGCCGTAGCGCAATGTGAACGGAATGTCGGTAGCGCGTAGGAGCACCTGCAAAAATGCGAGCGGAATAGCGAATGTAGACATTGAGCTAGTCAGCTCCCAGCCCTTGTCCGCGGCTGCCGCACAGAACAGCTCATCGAACATTCGCAGGCTCGTCACGAACAACACTATCATTGCAAAGACCATTTCGTATTTCACCCGGATAAACCCGCAGTAGCCGTCCGGAGCAGCAGTTATCCAGTAGCCCCATATCTTGCGGTCGTCGCCCTGCAGCACCATTGTCTGTATGCATCCCGCGGCAAGAAACGCGATAACGGTGCATATAATGCGGAAATTGCTCATCTCCTCCGGATTGGTGACTATCTCCCTGTTGTAGAGTATCATTACGAACGGCAGCAAGCCGCACGCTATCATCATCAAAATGAAAAATCGGTTCTGCTTCCATTCTTTGTAGACCAGTCCTGTCATTACGGCTCCCTCCTCTCATACGCTCTCCACATCACGATGAAGTGAGCTGTGCAGACGCACACAAATAACACGAGCGCGAAAACTGTGAATGCTGCCGTTCCCATGCTTCCAAGGAACTTCTTCGACTTTTCGATGAGTTCTCCCATACCGGAAGAAAAGAACGCTCTGTTCAGCAGGAAATACAAAGCTATGACTGCGAAGCTCGCGATAGTGCCGTACTTTTTAAGGTCCTTATCGTTTTTTGCGAGCATCAGGATACCGTCGTAAACAAGGCTGAAAAGGAAGAAGACAGTTGTAAACATAAGGAATTGGTTCATCACGGCGAGTGAGTCCATGCCGCCGGCAAAAATGTTTACCAGCACGCAGAACGTTCCTGTCAGGACGCCGGACGCTGTAACGTACATCAGCTTCACAAGCAGGTCTGCTGCTGCGTTTTGTACGGCGGTGGGCGGGAGTACGATAGCGTAGCGCTTCCAGCCGACATTTATGTCAGCTTTGTGCAGGTCATTCTCAAGTCCGGCTGCAGCTCCGCCGACCATTGCTACCATCAGTCCCAGCATTCCCATACCGGAGCTGTCTGCGGCTGCGTCGGGCTCCTCATCGCCGGAAAGAAGGATCGGTATGAGCACACATATCAGCATGAGCAGGAACAGTATCAGCATGAAGAGATAATGCCTGCGGGTCAGTTTCAATTCCCTGTAAATGAGAGATCTGTAGAGTTTCATCACGACCACTCCTTCATATCGCGGTGGACATAGTAGAGCATGATATCGTCAAGGCTCGCGGGGTCTATCACGCAGTCGCGGTACTTGTATGCGGCGCTCTCGCGGTCTTTCACCATGACCTCCGCCCCGAAATTATTCGTGCGTATGCTGACGATGTCCTCGGAGTCTATCTCCGCTATCTTGTCCGTGCTGCATTTTAGGATACCGTGCGATTCGATCATCTCGTCCTTGTAGCCTGTGAGGAGTACCTTTCCCCTGTCGATGAACGTCACCATATCTGCTATTTTTTCAAGGTCTGAGGTGATGTGCGAGGACATCAGTATCGAGCGCTCACCGCTTTGGAGGTACTCCATGAAAATGTGCAGTATCTCGTCGCGGACAACGGGGTCGAGTCCGGTGGTCGCCTCATCCATGACGAGGAGCTCGGCGTTGTGGGAAAGTGCACAGGCTATCTGCAATTTCATCTTCATGCCCTTTGAAAACTGTCCTATCTTCTTTTTTACAGGCAGCTGGAAACGCTCGATATACTGCATATACGCGGAGTTGTCCCATTCGGGGTACATTCCCTCGAAGATACGTGCCATGTCCTTTGCGTTGAAAATATCGTGGAACGGCAGCTCGTCGAAGACCACGGCGATACGCTGTTTTATCTCATTTTCGTCCCTGACGTGGTCAAGTCCGAGCAGACGCATCTCACCGGAGTCGATGTCCGTGATGTGGAGCAGACTGCGGATAGTCGTGGTCTTGCCTGCGCCGTTCTGTCCGATAAAGCCCATGATACAGCCCTTCGGCACGTCAAAGCTGATGTTGTCGAGCGTGAAGCCATCGTAGCGCTTGGTCACGCCGTTGATCTCAATTGCATTTTCGTATGCGGTCATATTATTCCCCTCCGTTGACGAGATCGAGCAGTTCGTGGAGCTCCTGCATGGTGATACCAGCCTTCTGTGCCGTATCGCTAGCTTCCACGAGCAGGGATTCGATCCGCTTGAGCTGCTCCTCCCGATAGATCTCAAGATTCTGCGCCTTGACGAATGAGCCTCTGCCCGTATATGACTCAATGAAGCCGTCACGTTCGAGCTCCTCGTAGGCACGCTTGGTCGTCATGAAGCTGATACGGAGCTCAGTTGCGAGAATGCGCATTGAGGGCAGCGCGTCGCCCTCTTTAAGCTTTCCCTCCAGTATCAGCGTCTTGATCTGGTTTGCTATCTGCAAATAGATCGGTTCGCCGTTTGCATTGCTGATGTTGATATTCATGATTAGTGTACACTCCTTGCGGTCGCTAAGGCTTTCAAGGCATTTGCAACTGTCCTGAAAGTCTGAATTGTATAACCTCTATATATACAATTATAGCAGGCGTGTTACACTTTGTCAAGGGGTTTTTTGAAAAAAAACAAAAAAAGAAAGATACCCCGAAATGGAGTGTCTTCCTGTTGTGGTCGTATGGCAGCTTATGCACTGATCCTGCCCGCCTATCACTCAAGGATATAGCCGGCGCTTCGGATAAAGCGTATCTCTGCGCCCGAGCCTATCGCGCTGAGCTTCTTGCGCAGATTCGAAATGTGTACCCACACCACGCTCGTGTCTACGTTTGTGTCCCAGCCCCAGATACGCGAGACCAGCTGCTCGGTGGCGATGATGGTGCCGCGGTGCTCCATGAACATCTCCATTATCTGGAATTCCTTCGCGCTCAGGGGACGTCTCTTCTCCCCGCAGGAGAGCTCGTAGGTCGAGCGGTTGAGCTGCATTCCGCTGCATTGCAGGAGGTCGGGCACATAGCTGTCCTTGCGGCGGAGCATTGCACGCACTCTTGCGACGAGCTCGGCTGCGGAGAACGGCTTGATGAGGTAGTCGTCCGCACCGGCTTCAAGTCCCTCCACGCGCTGAGAGACCTCCGCTCTCGCTGTGATGAACATTGCAGGAGTGTTCACTCCCGCATCGCGGAGCGTCCTGAGAACATCAAGCCCGTTCATGCCGGGCATATTTATGTCGAGCAGCAGACCGTCGTACTGGTTGGTGCGGGCGAATTCAAAGGCGTCGGTGCCGTTGGAAACGCAGTCCGACGAAAAGCGGTTCCGCTCGAATAACCGGGCGAGCGAGCGTATCATCTTCTCGTCGTCGTCAGCGATCAGCAGTTTCATAGTTTTTCTTCCTTTCAGTGTCACGGGCTCTTTTACATTTATAATGATACTGCATGATAATGAAATCGCGTTGTATTTTCTGTGTGAACAAAGTGAAATATTTATGTAAAATCATCATTATAATTTCATTCAGGGTTCACACTAATTTTAGGCTGGATTTAGGGTCGTATGATATTATCAGAAACAGGAAAACATCCAGTCCAGAAAAAGGAAGATGAGAATATGAAACAGGAAAACGCAAGATCCCGCCGGATCCGTATAATAGCGGCTGTGTGCGCTATGGTCGTACTGTCGGGAGGCTCGGCAGGTGTGCTCGCGATGAGATCAAAGACCCATGCGCAGTCCGCACAGACCGAAAGCACGGAGGAGACCTCCGCCGAAAAGGCTGATGACGGTATCATCAGTGCGGGCGGAACTGTCACTGCCTCTCAGCTGGGAGAGTCCCTCGGGCTCGAAAACACCGCTGTGAAGCTGACTGTCGGGGCTATGCTCATTGAGTCGGGGGATCAGGTGACTGTCGGGTCGCAGCTGTATGAGATAACTGCGGACAGTCTCACCAAAGCCGAAAAAACGCTGAATAATGAGCTCCAGAGCGCAAAAAGCGCACTGCTGGAGCAGAATATTTCCTATATCAAAGACAAGAACGAGGCGTACCTGCTGTATCAGTCACAGCTGCTGCTCGTGAGCACTGCGCAGAGCGACTACGATACCGGCATGGGCACGCTCGATAGCGACCTGCAAAAAGCCTATGACTCATATCAGGAGGCTGTCAGCACGATAGACAGCGCGCCCGGCGAGATCGCGGATAAGCAGACTGAGCTCGGTGAGAAGCAGTCGCTGGCGGATACGCTCCAGCAGAAGAAGGATTCTTTGCAGGGCGAGTCTGACAGCGTTAAGGAGAAGCTGAGCTCCGCTGCCGGGAAATACAACAGCGCTGCGGCGGAGTACAACGCTGCGGCGGGAACTGTCAGGTATCTCGGGAATGCGCTCGGGAAGGACACCTCGGGGTATGCGCTCGCGGGAAGCATTTCTGCCGACGTCAGCGGGAGCACTGCTCCGGAGACTGACGCCCCAGAGCCCTCCGGACAGGAGATGGTCATTCCCGACGGACAGAGCTTCGATATGTCGGGCATGATGCCTGTCTCCTTCGGGGCATCGGGCAGCGTTAAAAAAGCTGTTAACCCCGGGGACGATCCACTGAACGCGCTGTATGAATCGGCGGTCGCAGAGTATGAGACCCAGAAGGAGCTGCTCGGTCAGGCGGAGGCTGAGTACGCCGCCGCTGAGGAGGAGTACGGCTCCGTTACGCAGTCGCTGAGTGAGTGCACCACGGAGCTGAAAACGGCTCAGGACAGCGTTAGTGCGCTGGAAAAAGAGATAAGCGAGCTCGAGACCAAGCTCTCGAATGCAAAGAGCGAGCGCAGCAAACTGCTCTCAGAGTACAACAAGCTAAGTGCTTCATACTCCACAGATCAGCTCGAGCTCAAAAACAAGCTCGATACCGATAATGCGTCCTGTGCGAACGCTGAGTACCACTACCAGATCACGCTCGCGACTATCGAGGACGATCTCGCGGAGGCTCAGGCGGCTTACGACACCGCTGAGGAGAATCTCCGTATATTCAATGAGGAACTTGCGGGCGGCTACATCTGCGCAAAGCAGAACGGGATAGTGTACTCCGCGAACTGTCAGGAGGGCAGGAACGTGAACGTCGGAATGCCCGTCGTTTACTACGTTGACGAGAGCAGCTACGCTGCTACGGTCGAGCTCGGGCAGAACGATGTCACTCAGGTCAGCATCGGGGATACGGTGCTCATTTACTCCTCCGAGACCGGTATCGCCAGCGGTAAGATAACTGCTATCTCACCGGGAACATCGACGAGCCTCGCTGATGTGAGGTTCAATGTCACCGTTGAGGCGGACGTCGGAGCGGCCCTCTACAGCGGGGAATCCGTGAACGTATACTTCAATTATTCAGACATGAGGAGCAGCGACTTCTCGGACTTCAAGGGAAGCTCCGGCGGGGAGCGTCCGGACTTCAGCGGCGGTATGCCGGAGGGCTTCGATCCCTCCAGTATGCCTGACTTTGGCGCACGAAAGGAGAACTGACATGAAAAAACTGATCGCAGGTACTGCGGCATTGGTGATAGCAGGCGGCAGCGCGCTCGGGTATGGTGTCTATCAGAGATCGGCGAAGAGCAATGCTGCTGAGGTGATAAAGGAGGTGACTGTTTCGAGGGGAAATGTCACCGCGGGCGTGACTGAAAGCGCTGCTGTGAATGTTGACTCCCTCGAGCAGACATACGACCTCGTACTGACGTCCACGAGCGTTTCGGCTTCGGTGGAGGGCGGGAGCTCCTCCCCGGGGGACAGCATGAGCATGGGCGGAATGAGCATGGGGAGCATGATGGGCGGCATGAGCAGCAAGAGCGGCAGCATGGGCTCCACGAGCGTTTCCACGCAGTCCGAATCCTCTGCGGTAGCGCTCGTTGTGGATCAGGTGCTGATAACCGAGGGACAGACTGTACAGAAGGGCGACGTCATCATGACGATCACGCAGGACAGTATCGATGAGGCACGCGCTCAACTCACGCAGGCGGTCTCGGACGCAGAGCTCGCGCTCGTGCAGGCTCAGATAGAGGCGGACGAAACTCAGCTCTCCGCTAAGTTTGACTACGATACCCGTATCGCGGAAGGCGAGAATGCGCTGTCTGTCTACAATGCGTCCCTCGATGAGATCGCGCAGAATATCAGCAGTCTCTACAGTCAGATAGATGACATCAACGCGCAGATAGCGTCCTGCACTGACGACAGGCAGCTCTCGCAGCTCAATTCGCAGCTCGAATCGCTGTCCGCACAGCTCTCCTCGGCTGAGAGCTCGCGCTCTTCCGATGAACTCGCTGCCATGCAGACCTACGAGGAGGCGTGTATGTACTACGAAAACGCGCAGGATCTGTATGATGTGTCAGTGAACGGCGTAGGCACTGCTGCGGAGGAGGCTCAGGAGGCTGTTGACGCAGCTAATTCCGACCTTGAAGCATTCGAGGCTTACATCTCTGACGGAAACATATACGCGGAGTACAGCGGCACTATCACCGGTGTGGGTTATTCGTCCGGCGACACGCTCACGTCCGACACGGCTATCGCGAGCTATGCGGATGCTGAGAGCATAACGGTCACTGTGAATGTCACTGAGGACGATATCTCAGTTGTCCACATCGGAGACGGCGTAGATATCATCTTCCTCTCCTATCCCGATGAGATGTACAGCGGGTATGTTTCCGAGATAGGGTCGTCCTCGACGGAGGGCAGCTCCTCGACTGTGAGCTACCCTGTAACGGTCGTGGTCACGAGTGTTCCAGAGACGCTGCTCTCCGGCATGACGGCAAACGTCACATTCATCTCCAAGCAGGTGCAGGACGTTCTGTATGTGTCCAACAAGGCTATAACCAATGAGGGCACTGACAGCTATGTTACCTTGAAAAAAGCTGACGGCGGCGAGGAAAAGGTCAGGGTCGAGGTCGGGTTCTCGAACGGCAATGTCGCTGAGATATCGGGCGTATCCGAGGGAGATACCCTGCTGATAAAGGGTAAGGTGTCGTGATATGCGGTTTTCGGAGATATTGAATCTTGTCAGGCTGAACCTGATACAGAATAAGTTCAAGGTGCTCCTGACCTCGATAGGTATCATCGTCGGAGCCGCGACTATCGTCTGCGTTATCGCTATCGGGCGCGGCGGAAAGGCTGACGTCGCTGAGCAGTTCCGCAACCTCAACGCCGGCGCCCTCGACATCAGCTATGAGCAGGCACAGGAGAGCTCTGGGTTCACGTTCGGTGGGAGCGCGCCGTCTTCGGCAGGCGGTGATACGGCTTCGTCTATGGGCGGTATGCCGGACTTTTCCGATGGGAGCTTCCCCACGATGAGCGGCGGCTCCATGCCTGACTTCTCGTCGTTCAGGGGAGGCAGTTCGGAAGGGCAGGGCGCCTCGTTCGGCGGCTTCGGCGGCTTCGCTGACTTCAGCGGGCTGTTCGGGGGGAACTCTGACAGGAAGAACATGGAGAACATCACCCTCACCTCTGAGGACATGGAGGACATCTATTCCTCCGTCCCTGGACTGAGCGAGGCTACTATCTCGTACACCACAAAGCAGGACATCTACGGCGGCAACATCGAGGAGACTGAGTCCTATACCATCGCGGGGACGCTCTCCAATTACGCGGAGCTCAGCAATCTCTCGATGATGTTCGGCGATTATCTCTCCGACGCGGACAACGATAACAAGTCCAAGGTGTGCGTGCTCGGATACACCGCTGCGAAGAGCATTTTCGGCAGTGCCGAGGAAGCCTACGACAATACGGTCTACATCGACGACCGCCCGTATACTGTGGGCGGAGTCCTCGCGGAGCAGGGTACGGTCGAGTCCGGGATAAGCGCGGACGAGGCTGTCTTTATCCCCTACGCTACGGGTATAAAATACCTCACCGGCAGCGATATCAGTCCCACTATCACGGTAATCGCGGAGGACGTTGACAACATCGAGGCTGTCACCGCGGACGTGAAAACTGTCCTCGCGGCAAGCTACCCGAATGCGGAGTTCACTGTCTCCGACGCAGGCAGCAAAATGGAGGCTGCTAACAAATCCAACAAGACGCTGACGCTCATGCTCATCGCTATGGCTTCGATCGTCTTCATCATCGGCGGTATCGGTATCATGAACGTGCTGTTCGTTTCCGTCAAGGAGCGCACTCAGGAGATAGGAATTCTGAAGGCTATCGGCGGTTCGCGGAAGGATATCCTCCTCGAATTCATGATGGAGGCGTGCTGCATAAGTCTCATTGGCGGTGTGATAGGAGTGCTGGTCAGCCTGATGATAAGTCCTGTGCTGTCCGGGCTCAGCATACGCATGGAGATGTCCGGAACCGGCGCACTCATAGCGCTGGGATTCTCGCTCGTAACGGGTACTGTTTTCGGCTTCTACCCTGCATGGAAGGCTTCAAAGCTCGTGCCGGTGGAAGCGCTCTCAAGTGAATGATATATCATGGGAAAAGGAGATATTTTATGAAAAAAATGATTGCGGCTGCTCTCATGGCAGCTATGGTCGCTTCGCTGGCTTCGTGCGGAAAGAGCGCCAAGGCGGAGGATACTGAGTTCATTTACGGAAAGATAGATTCGATATCCGGCAACGATGTCGTGCTGCTGCTCGCGGACTACAACGAGGACGCTGAGGAGTCGGGAGACAGGGACAGCTCCGGCAGTGAGACGTCCGGCGACGAGGTCAGCAGGGAGAAATCCGGAAGATTGGGCGGCGGGGAGAAGTCCAAAAACTTCACCAGACCCGAGAACGGCGAAATGCCTGACGGGTTCGACCCGGGTAATTTCAGCGGAAGTATGCCCGAAGGCTTTGACCCGAGCAACTTCAGCGGCGAAATGCCCGAAGGGTTCACTAAACCCGAAAACGGGGAAATGCCTGAGGGGTTCGACCCGAGCAATTTCAGCGGTAGTATGCCCGAAGGCTTTGACCCGAGCAACTTCAGCGGAGAAATTCCCGAAGGGTTCACTAAACCCGAAAACGGAGAAATGCCTGATGGTTTCGATCCTGGTAATTTCAGCGGAAGTATGCCCGAAGGCTTTGACCCGAGCAATTTCAGCGGAGAAATTCCCGAAGGGTTCACTAAACCCGAAAACGGCGAAATGCCCAAGAGATCAAACCGTGAGAGCACGGGGAGCAGTGCTTACACTCTGACCGGTGAGCAGACTGAGCTGCGTATACCCGTCGGGACGACGGTCACGACCAGCCTCGGTGTCAAGACTGACTTCGACGCGCTCAGCTCCGGGGATATCATCAAGTGCAGCGTCGAGAAAAACAGCAGCGGCGAGTACGTCGTTACGGAAGTATGGATAATGGAGCAGTGAGGTGTGAGTATGGCAACAGAACAGATAATCTCGATGAGAAATGTCTGCAAGAGCTATAAAATGGGCTCGGAACGTCTGAATGTGCTGAAAAATGTGGATTTTACCGTCAATAAGGGCGAGTTCACCGCGATACTCGGTCCGTCGGGCTCGGGCAAATCAACGCTCATGAACATCATCGGCTGCATGGATACCTTCGACAGCGGTTCATACTCTCTCAACGGGATCCCGATACATCAGACCAAGGAGCGCGAGCTCGCCAATATCCGCAACCACGAGATAGGCTTCATCTTCCAGAACTACCACCTGATACCCACCTACACCGTCATGCAGAACATCATCATGCCTCTCCTCATGCGCGGTCAGGACAGAAAGTCCGCAGAAAAGGACTGCCGGGAGATAGTGGAGATGCTCGGGCTCTCGGAACGTATCCACCACAAGCCGTCAGAGCTGTCGGGCGGTCAGCGTCAGAGAGTCGCGATAGCGCGGGCGCTGTGCAGCAAGCCATCCCTCCTCCTTGCAGACGAGCCGACGGGCGCGCTCGACCAGACCAGCGGCACTGAGGTGCTGAAGCTGTTCACGAAGCTTCACGAAATGGGCAACACTATCGTCATGATAACCCACGACCTGAACGTCGCGAAGTGGGCGCAGAGGACGATACGTATCGTTGACGGGGAGATCTCCGAGGAGGCTGTGAACGCCTGACAAATACAGATACGAAAGGGACTGCTTGCGGGCAGTTCTTTTTTGTGCGGAGGAAGTCATACTCTGAACCGATTAACTTTTCATCAGGAAACAGGCGGAATGAGCATTGTGCACTTCCAACAGTTTTGTGCGGCTGGCGAGAGGATATCAGCACAGTACCTACAATTTTCGGCGATGTTATTGACAAGTCCGGAAAAACGGGATATAATCATAAATTGAAAACGATAACCATTTTCAATTTGTTAAGTATTCGGAAAGTGAGGCGAAATGATATGTCGAAGAGCAAGAGCAGAGTACTGTCCCTGATAGTGCTTTTAGCGTTCAGCTTCGTCATCTTCACATCGTCTCTGTTCATAATCGTCCACGCGGATCACCACTGCACAGGCGAAGGCTGCGCTGTCTGCACTGAGCTCGCTGAGTGCCACAATACGCTGTCTGCGCTCGGCACTGCCGTCGCGGGGACGCTCCCTGTTTCACTGATACTTATAGCTGCGGCTGTACTCGTCTGCGTGACGGTGCAGGCGCGCTCTGAGCATACAACTCTTATTTCTCTCAAGGTTGAGCTTCTGAACTGAATAATGACCGCGTTCATCCTGCGGGACAGCTGCGTCTGTGCGCTGATACTGTCCGTACAAAGGCACGCCGGGGCAGCTATGCCTTTTTTCGTCGTACCTGAAAGCTATCATTATTCTGTTCGGAGGTTCATTTTTTATGTTCGGAAAAAAACTTGGTATAACTATTTTAGCCCTCACACTGGGGACTGCTGCGCTCACGGGCTGCGGCTCGAGCTCGAAGGCTGCTGACAGCGACAAGAAATTCAGAGTGGTGTGCACTATCTTCCCTGAGTACGACTGGACAAGGGAGATACTCGGCAGCCATGCTGACAGTGCGGAGCTCACCTATCTCCTCGACAACGGCGTTGACCTGCACAGTTATCAGCCCACCGCTGAGGATATGATGAAGATATCCACCTGTGACCTGTTCATATACGTCGGCGGAGAGTCTGACGAGTGGGTCGAGGACGCCCTTGAAGACGCTCAGAACAAGAACATGAGGGCCATTGACCTCATGGACGTGCTCGGTGACAGCGTCAAGGAGGAAGAGCTCAAGGAAGGAATGCAGGGTGAAGAGGAAGAAGGCGAGGAAGAGGAGGAAGAGTACGACGAGCACGTCTGGCTCTCGCTCAGCAACGCCAAGATCATCTGCACTGAGATCGAGAAGAACATCGAGGCTATTGACCCCGATAACGCTTCTGATTACAAAGCCAATCTCGGCAGCTATATCGAAAAGCTCGACGCCCTTGACGGTGAATTCAAAGCTGTTGCTGATAGTGCTGAGGTAAAAACGCTTATTTTCGCAGACAGATTCCCGTTCCGTTACCTCGTGGACGATTACGGGCTCGATTATTACGCTGCATTCATCGGCTGCTCAGCTGAGACCGAAGCGAGCTTCGAGACTATCTCTTTCCTTGCACAGAAGGTCAATGAGCTCGGCTGCGATACGATCTATACCCTCGAAAGCTCTGACAAGTCCATTGCTGAGACAGTCACAAGCACTTCGGGTGCAGACATCACTATCGCGGAACTCAACTCCCTGCAGTCCGTCTCGCAGGACGACATCGCCGGCGGGGCGAGCTATCTGTCGCTCATGCAGAAAAACTGCGACGTACTTGAAGAAACACTGAAATAATAACGCGCGAAGGTGCAGGAGTATCGTTTGCCGCTCCTGCATCTTCGGTGAACGGAGGGATATAATGTCTGCACAGATGGTCTGCAAAAACGCCTCTCTCGGATACGAGGACGGCATAGTCGCTGAAAACCTTGATTTTACCATAAGCAAGGGGGATTACCTATGTATCCTCGGTGAGAACGGTTCGGGAAAGAGCACCCTCATCAAAGCTATCCTCGGTCTGCAGCCGCAGGTCAGCGGCGAGATTGAGTGGTGCGGCGGTGTTAGGAAGAACGAGATAGGTTACCTTCCGCAGCAGACCGTCGTGCAGAGAGACTTCCCTGCTTCTGTCCGCGAGATCGTTCGCTCGGGCTGCCTTGCAAAAAGCGGCTTGCGGCCGTTTTACTCCAAGGCTGAAAAGGAACTCGCTGAAAGCACGATGAAACAGCTCGGTATCGGCGAATTTGCCAGGCGCTGCTACCGCGACCTTTCCGGCGGACAGCAGCAGAGGGTACTGCTGGCGAGGGCACTGTGCGCCACGAGGAAGATGCTCCTCCTCGACGAGCCCGTGACAGGTCTCGATCCAAAGGCTCAGCATGACCTCTATGAGCTGATAGCCGGGCTCAACCGTGAGGGCATCACGATCATAATGGTGTCGCACGACCTCACCTCTGCCATAAAGTACGCTACGCATATCCTGCATATCGGAGGCAGGAAACAGCTCTTTTTCGGGAAAACGGCAGATTACCTGAAAAGCGCGTCAGGAATGCTCTTCACAGGAACGGAGATGAACGGAAATGAGTAATATCGAGAAGCTGCAATACTATTTTGAGTTCCCGTATGTGAGGTACGCATTCATCGTGGGGATACTCATCTCGCTGTGCTCGTCGCTGCTCGGGGTGACGCTCGTGCTGAAGAGGTTCTCGTTCATCGGCGACGGACTGTCTCATGTGGCGTTCGGAGCGATGTCACTGTCAACAACACTGCCGGTCATGATAAAGCAATACGCCCTGTCATGGAGCGGCGAGGATAAGCTCAGTCCGCGTATGCAGGGCGTTGTGAACTGGTTCGGAGGACTCAACGATATGTATATCGTGCTGCCGGTGACGCTTGTGTGTGCGGTGCTTCTGCTTCGTACAGGGCAGAACACCAAGATCAAGGGCGACGCTGCGGTCGCAATGCTGTCCGTGGGAGCGCTCGCGGTGGGATATATGCTCATGAACCGATTCCCCTCAAGGGCGAACATCTCGGGCGACGTTTGCAGCACGCTGTTCGGCTCGACCTCGATACTCACGCTGAAACGCGAGGACGTATGGCTGTGCATAGTTATGTCGGTAGCGGTCATCGCGATATATCTGCTGTTCTACAACAAGATATTCTCGGTCACGTTCGATGAGAGCTTCACCAAGGCTTCGGGCGTGAACGCGGATTCGTACAATCTGCTCATCGCGGTCGTGACAGCGCTGATAATCGTGCTCGCGATGAACCTCGTGGGGTCGCTGCTCATCTCGGCGCTGATCATCTTCCCTGCCCTCTCGGCGATGAGGATATTCAAGAGCTTCAGGAGCGTCATCATCTGCTCGGCGGTGATATCCGTCGCCTGTGCGGCTTTCGGGATAATCGTATCGATACTGTCCTCGACGCCCGTCGGCTCGACTATCGTCGTGGCTGACCTCGGGGTGTTCATCCTGTTTTCGTTGATATCTGCTTTCGTAGGAAAGGCAAGGTCTTAGGAGGTAAATAATGAGAGCTAATGTTATACTGTCCGCGGTGCTGCCGCTCGTGATGCTGACAGGCTGCGGGAGCGTTTCTGCTGAAAATTCGATTCAGGAGCAGACCTCCGCTGTGTCAGTTCAGGATCCAATGGATGCAGATATTGAGGGGAAGAATACATCATCAGGAGCAGATGAGGCTTCGTCCGGAGAAAGATACAGTCAGATAGACATCGACCTGACGGAGATGGACTCATCTATGATCTATGCTACGGTGTATGATATGGTGAACAACGGCGACGACTACCTCGGGAAAACCGTTAAGGTGACGGGGCCGTTCTCGTATTTCAAGGACGAGCAGACCGGTAATGAGTACTTCGCAGTGCTCGTCAGCGACGCTACAGCCTGCTGCTCGCAGGGTATCGAATTCGTCCTCGACGGCGACAACACCTACCCGGACGATTATCCGTCCCTCGATAAGACTATCACCGTCGTCGGCGAATTCAACTACTACAAGGAAGAATACAATACCTACTGCCAGCTCCTGCACGCAGAGATGACCTACGATAACTCGCTCTCGTGGGAGAAGTGATCTTCCGCTTCGGACTTCGCTGCCCGCGGGGCACGGCGTCTGAATACGCATGCGAGAAGCGCTGACACTGCGAGCACAGCTCCGGCTATGGGGTAGACGATGATGAGGCGGTTGGTAGTTCCGTAGATGTCGAGGACGCCCCTGAAAACGCTCCCCACTGCGAAGGCTGCGACTGCTGAGTTCCACAGATCGACGAATGCTCTGTCCGGTGTCTTGTCTTTCAGCGCAAGTATGCCGAACGGCAGTGCACCGAGCAGCAGCGGCACCGCAAATGCGTATATCATGTAGTACGAGTAGACCTCGTGGCTGAAATGCTCATAGACGGCGCCGAAAAATGCGAGGAACGCCGCTGCAAAGATGTGTCCGATACAGTTTTTGAGCGCTGTTTTATCCGATGTATACAATGTCGCTCACTCCCCTCTCCTTTATGCTTCCGTTGGTGGTCGGGTTGTTGACTACCTCCCCGCCGTAATACATCGTCGAGGAGCCGCCGCCATCGAGGTTGTAGGCAGTCTCAGCGCCGAGCGACTGCATGAACTGCGCGAGCTCGTACAGCGACAAGCCTTCGCTCTCGCTCGTTCTGCCGTCGGACACGACGAACAGATAGTGGTTCTCGGAGATGATACCGATAGCCGTGCGGGGATTGCTCGCCATTGCCCTGCCGACCTCGTCGCCCTCGGAGACTGTTATCGTGCCGTCCTCGATGAGACCCGGTCCGAATGCGAATGCCTGCCACACGCCCTGCTCTACGAGCTCGTCTGCGGTATAGTCGCTCTGGCTGATGACCTTCATCGTGCCGTTCGCATAGATACACAGCAGGTCGTCGCTGCTCGGAGCGTCGCGGTAGACTATTCCGTTGCGGATAACGTAGCCGCGCTCCCTTGCGCCGTAGTAGTCGCCGTTTATCGCGAGTACCGCGTCGTTGTCCGCGGCGATCGAGGAGGTGGTGTCCGTCACGTTCCTGCCGTAGGTGTCATCGGCGAATGCGGTTTTCAGGTACACTGCCGAGCTGAGCCGGATGTCCGCGACGTATATCTTCGTGTTGTTCTCATAGTATTCGGTCATGGTTATGCTGATGTTTTCGTCCTCATAGGTGCTGCCGGAGACCGTGATCCCGGTGCTTGCAGGGACTGAGCCTCCGCTGCTGCCGGACTGATGACTGTGCCTGCCACTCCCGCTCTTTCCTGCGGGAGCTTTTTCTGTTGCGGAGGACTGCCCGTCGCTCTGCACGGGGGCTGAGTTCTCCTCCGTCTGCTCGAACATCGAGTAGTTTATCTCCGTGGCGTCGGTCTGGTAGGCGCGGCTGAGGACGAAGGTGTCCAGCGAGATATAGGCTGTGAATGCGGTCAGCGCGAGAACGTAGCAGACCGCCCAGATGTGCTTCTTCAAGCGGACGCACGCTCCTTTCTGAACACGAATTTATGCTGTACGACATAGCTGAAAATGAACAGTATCATCTCAGTCAGGAGCTTTGCGGCGTAGGTGTTAAGACCTGTCAGCGCGAGCGACCTGAGTATCAGCGTGTTCAGCGCGAGGACTGCCGCCGCGAGCGTGAAGTACCTCGCTGCGGACGTTTTCAGCGTCTGGTCGGAGCGGAACACGAAGCGGCGGTTCAGGGTGAAATTGAACGTACTGCTGCATACTCTCGCAGTGCTATTCGAGATGACCGCCGAGCCTGTGAACAGTGTCATCAGGCAGAACAGCGCATAGTCCACGAGGAAGCTGAGCAGCGAGGCCGCGGAATACCGCAGTATCTCCCTGTATATGCGGAACGAGTCCCGCACGGTGTCGAAGTGCGAGGAGGAGTTGCCGTCGAGGTAGACGGTCTCTATCGGGAGCTCCCTTATCGTTATCCCTCGCCGCGGCATTTCAATGAGCATATTCATCTCAAACTCATACCGGCTGCCCGGTATCTCAAGCATCGCGTGAAGTAGCCTGTCGCTGAACGCGCGCAGCCCTGTCTGGGTGTCATATACCCTCACGCCCGAGGAAATGCGGTAGACCGTCCTTGTGACGGTGTTGCCGATACGGCTGCGCAGGGGGACGTTCCTGTCGAAGCCTCTGCTCCCGAGGATAAGCGTATCGGGAGAGGCTGCGGCCGCATCGCAGACGCGGATAATGTCGCCTGTTCTGTGCTGTCCATCTGCGTCAGCTGTGACAACGGCGAACGGCGCTCCGAAATGCTCTCTGATATATCGCATTCCGGTCTTGAGTGCCTCGCCCTTGCCCTTGTTTGCGTGGTGTGTGATGACTGCTGCGGAGCCGGAGAGCTGTGCGAATACGAGGTCGTATGCGCTGCCGCTACCATCGTTGACGACTACGACCTCAAAGCCGCTTTCGTGCAGTTCCCTGACTGTCACGGGCAGTTCACTGCCGGGTCTGTATGCGGGAATAAGCGCTATTTTTAAAGTTCTCATATATATCGCCTCTTGTTTGCTTATTTCCCCCTTCGATTCTGAGTATATGGCGCTTACTTTAAAATAATCTTAAAACAAAGCAGTTCTGCCGGATTTTCATCTGGATTCCACATTTGGCGCGGGAGAATACAATATGTATAAACCGCGAACGAAACGTAAACTTTGATCATCAGCGGCAAAAGACTCTCTATCCCCTCACATCAGTGAGCTCACGGCTAAGGTCAAGACTGCGCAGCCCGAAGCGGAGTTCGGCGACTTCAACGGGGACGGTCTGGTGGATCCTGTTGACGTTTCGCTCATTCTCTGCTGCAATGCGTATGTCGCAGACAACGGAACAGCCACCATATATGAGTGGTATCAGACTATCTGACGATATGTCCACACGCCCCCGCAGGAGCTCTCCTGCGGGGGATTTTTTGCTGTGGGGGTGTGCGCGTGTGGGATATCGCGATGTGACATGAGACGATAGTGCATAGGGGCGGGCGTGTAAAATAGTGTTTTCTCCCTTGATGATAGACGGACTATCATACACGTCCGGCGCAGAAGCTCCCCGCGTGTTTAGAAAAATCATCAGAAATGGATATTTTCATTGATTGTAAGCGCACGGCGGGCGGTGTATAATATGATTGAACATTCGGTTCGTTTTATCATTATATTAAGGGGGAATCAATATGGAAATCAGAAAAAGGCTCGCTGCTGCCCTCACAGCGGCGACAGCAGCTCTGTCTGCGATGTCCGGTGCGGCACCGTCAGTCTGCGGGGATTTAGGCGTCCTCACGGCTGATGCGGCTGATGCGGCATATCCGGTGCAGGAGTTCAGGCTCGGCATGGCAGACACCGACAACAACGTCACGGCGGAGGGCTCAATGCTCATGCCGGCGGTAATGTCCGGGACGAGCGCCGAGAAGTGGTCGCTCAACTATGTCAGTGCGGGCGTCTACGAGATAGTGAGCTCGGCGTCGGGGCAGATACTCACTGCGAACGGCAGCGGGGTCTCTCTCGCGGACGACACCGACGGCGCAAACCAGCGCTGGAACATCGAGGGCGTGCAGAAGGACTTCGAGGGCTACTATCTCTACTACAAGATCACCAGCAATGCGGACAGTTCCAAGGCGCTGACATTCAACGAGGGCACGGGCTTCGCACTTGCGTCCTACTCCGGCGCCGCCTACCAGAAGTACAAGCTCAACCTCGACGGTCTGGAGGGCTTCGCTGCTAACTGCATGACCTCCTCCGGCGAAAAGGCCGGAACAATCGGCGGTCTGCTCGGTGAGGTGGTGTACGTCTCCACGGCTGATGACCTCGAGAAGCAGCTCAACTCGGTCGGCGCACAGACTATCGTCATCACCGCTGACATTGATATGCAGAAAAAGGGCAATACCCGTATCCGCGACAACAAGACCATTGTAGGCTCATTCAGCAAGCACACTATCTACGATTCGCAGTTCCGCACCAATGACGCTTACGGCGCTGAGGACGACAGTCCGAGCGACAATATCATCTTCCGCAACCTCGATATGCAGGCTAAGAACGTTCCTAACCGCATTCTCATCAACATCTGGTCGTCGCGCCAGATCTGGATAGACCACATCAACTTCAACAGCCAGCTCACATACGACCGCACAGGCAACGGTCAGGACGAGGTGGGCAAGTTCATCTGGATAAACACTCCCTATGAGAGCTACAGGGACGCAAAGGACCGTCTGCGCAGCCCGGACTATGTCACGATCTCGTACTGCAAGTTCACCCACCGCTACTGGACTGTCGCATACGGTACCCAGAACGACGAGCTCACGCGCGACCGCACGACCCTCCTCTATAACTGGTGGAACGAGAACGTCCGCCGCTGCCCTCAGCTCGGAAACGGCTCGGCGCACGTCTACAACAATTACTACTCCGCTTACGGCACCGGCAGCAACGGCTCCGCGACCTCCGGTATCATCGGCGGCGACGGCTCCGACATGGTCTCCGAGAACAATATGTTCAACGGCTACAGCCAGTCACAGGCGTTCATGATGGGCGGCGGCAGCGACCCCTGCCGCGACTCCGGTTCGTACCTCTCGACCGCGCTCAACGGCACGCCCTCAAAGGTCAGCTTCTCGCCGAAAACTACTTCCTCATGGTACCCGAACAAGTCAAACTACGGCTATGAACTGCTCGACGCATACAACACCAAGGGTACCGACACCAAGACGTTCTGCACAAAGTATGCGGGGTGCTTCAGCTCCGCGGACGGGATAAAGTACATCACCGACGGCGAGTTTTCAGGCTGGATAACTGCTAAGTATGCAAGCCCGTTCCTGCGCCATGTTGAGCTCACTGTGAAGACAGGGGCAGAATTCGATACGGCGTGCGCCTATACCTTCCGCAACGTCAACAGCGGTCTGTACCTCACGGTAGAGGGCGAGACAGCGGCGAGCGGGTCGAATGTCGTTCAGGGGAAGCCCTCCGACCGCGGCGCCTGCACATGGTACCTCGCGGAAGCAGGCGACGGCTACTACTTCATCTACACTGCGCTCGGCGGCGGCACTTCATACTGCATAGACCTCCCCTACGCGAGCACCGACAACGGTACGAGTATCGGGCTGTGGTCGAATGACGAGTCCGACGCGCGCAGGTTCAAGTTAATCAGCAACGGTGACGGAACATACACGATAACAACAAAATGCACCAACGATCAGAGCTGCTTCGGCGTCGTTGCTGACTCAAAAGAGGTCGGCGCAGACGTCGTGCAATGGACGAGTACGGGCAATGATTCGCAGAAATGGATCGTGTCCGCGAACATCTCCGGCAGGCTCATCTCGAACGTCGAGGTGCTCGACACTGAGTACTACAGCTCGTGGGCGATCGGGTACGACATCGCGGTTGGCTCGCAGATATTCGGCGACCGCACTGCCGAGCGCTGTGCAGTTTCGGAGCTCTCTCCGGAGCTCGCAGGGGCGGAGTTCGTAATGACTGCCTGTGACGCCAAGAGCCTGACCTCCGACCTCGCTATACTGACTGCAGGCGCGGACATCACGGTGTACGCTGCCTTCGACAAGCGAGTTGCTGAAGCTCCCGCGTGGCTGGCGTCATGGGAGAAGACCGCGCTCAGTATCAGCTCCAGCAACGACATCGAGTTCGTTGTGTACTCGAAGAAGCTTGCTGCGGGTGAGTCGCTGACCATCGGCACGAACGGGCAGAGCTCGGGCTGCATGAACTATTTCTTGCTCGCTGCGGCTGACGTGAAGGAGGTCGCCGGGGACGTAAACTGCGACGGAACATTCAACGTCGCGGACGCGGTGCAGCTCCAGAAGTGGCTGCTCGGCGAGTCCGGAGCTGTACTGTCCGACTGGCAGGCGGCTGATCTCTGCGCTGACGGGCGCATCGACATCTTCGATCTCATCACCATGAGACAGATTCTCGCACAGACGTGACTGCCCAGCCTCTCCAAGGTGAACATAGAAAACGACCCCAAGGCTCAGCCAAGGGGTCGTGTTTTTTTGCTGTTCCGGGCGCGATGTCATCGCTCTGCGAGCATTTCGCGCATCAGTATCATGTCTGCGATATCGAGCTTTTCGTCCGCGTTGAGGTCACCTGCCTGCCAGTCCGGGAGGTCGGTGTCAGGGACCGCAAGCAGCCATTTCTGCATGAGGACAAGGTCGGAGACATTGAACGCGCCGTCTGCGTTGACGTCGCCGCGGACCTTGTCTGCAACGGTCTCGCTCTCGGTGTAGTAGTAGTCGGGCTCACTGACCTCCTTGAAGTTCACCCTGAAAAAGTCCATTGAGCCGTTCATTCCGTCCGCGATGAGGTACACCGCGCTGTCGCTCATGATGTCAACAGGGTCGATCGTCACGGTGCCGGAAGTCGTCTTCGCGCCGGAGCCGTCATTCACCACGAGCTTCGCGATGTCGCCGTCGAGTATGACGCTGACAGTCGCCCAGCTGCCCGCCTTGTACGAGCTCTCTGCGGTCACGGACTGCGCGCCCGTACCGTCGTTCATCTCGAAGGTGAGGGAGCCGTTCTCGGCGGTGAGGGACATATATTTCTCGGCGTCGCCGAAGTGGAAAATGGTGTTCTTTGCGTTATCGCGGAGGAGCACTGCGGTCTGGTAGTCGGCGTCGCGGAGGGCTGCATAGGAGCTGTCGCCGACCATATATCTGCTGTCGGTGAAGGTCAGCACTCCGTTCCCGCTGGTGAGCTTCTCGCTCCATGTGGGTGCGCCGAAGCTCATCGCAAAGGTCGATGTGTAGGTGTCTGCGGCGATGTCGGTGCTGTCTGTGCTGAACTCCAGCCCCGCGTACTGACCGTCGGTGTAGGGGCGGCTGTTCGCGTAGTTATCAGGACTTGCCCAGCCGTATACCGAGCCCGCCGAGAGGCTCCTTCCGGAGTCGTCGTAGTAGTCGCCGTCGGGCATTGCCTGTCCGGAGGCAGAGCCAGCCGCAAGTCCGTATGCGACGCCCTTAACGGTCGCATTGCCACTGACGTTGTAGGTATTGAAAACGAGTCCGCTTTCGAGAACGCGGGCGTTGTCCGAGATGATCGAATCGCCCATTACGCCGGCGTAATCACCGACAATGGCGTTGTCCCTGACCTGAGCCCGCTCCGCTACAACTGCGTGTCCTGTCACGACTGCATTCCCGGAGACCTTCGCGCTGCCCGTTACCGTCGCGTGACCGTCTATGCGCGCACTGCCGGTTACCGTCGCGTAGCCGAGCACTCTCGCGTCCTTGCCGACGTACACGGAAGCGTCAACGGTCGCGGTGTTCGCGACGAAGCCGCCGCCGTTGGCGTGTCTGTGTCCGGAGGCTTCATTGACGTCGCTGCGCGACTGCTTTATCTCCGCGCCCTCTATCGTCACGCCGTAGGGGTAACGGTTCTTGCCGAGGAACGGGGCGTGGTTCTCGTCGAATTCGCCCTCTCCGTAGGCCCAAGCGACGCCGCACTTCTGCCATGTGTCGGAGTCGGGGGTCGCGGTGACGGTGAGGAACGCCTCGGAGTCGGTGACGCTGTTGAAGCTCATCGTTGCCGTCTCGCCGGGCTTGAAGAGGTCGGAATAGCGTGTGGTTCCGTCGTTCTGCTCGACTGCGATACACGCGCGCCAGTCCGCGCCGGCGATGTCTGTCAGGCCCTTGAGTGTTATGCTGATCGTATCTCCCGTGACCCTGAGCGGGACGATGTTCACGCCGAACTGCTGCGGTGCACGCTCGGTCGGGACGGTGTAAAAATCATCTGCCTTCGTGCTCTTTTCGAGGAGGGTGTATATCTCGCCCCAGCTCCATTCGCCGCGGTCGAACAGCTCGTTCTGACGGCGCTGATAGTCGCTCTTGTGGGCGAGGTCGAGGGTCGCGAGGCGCTTTGCGTAGTTGCCGAGGGTCTCCTTCATGTCTGCTCCTGACAGCCTCTCCATTTCGAGGTACGGGTACTCGTCCACCTGACCCTGCTGCATGAGATCCTTCACGAAGCTGCTGCCGTAGCCGGGGAGACCGTCGGGGTTCTCGGTGAGGTACTGGAGAAACGCCCACGCGGCGTAATTGTCGCGCCCGATGATCGGCGTGAAGCAGAGATTCTTCATGTAGGTCTCGAAGTAGTCGGTCACGCCCGATACGCCTGCCCACTGGCTGTAGTAGTCGGAGTAGAGGAACTGCTCGCGGTACCAGTTGCCTATCGCCTCCCATAGCGCGCTGACGTACTTGTTGTTGTTCCAGCCGAGCTGATGCGCCGTTACGACGTGTCCGAACTCGTGGGGGAGCACCCACGACGGGTTCGGGGAGTTCTGCATGGCGCCCACGCAGCAGAACATGAATGCGTAGCCCTGGTCATCGTAGCCCATCCACGCCCAGTCGTCGGGGAACCGCGAGATACCGGTGCCGGAGATGTAGATATTGACCTTATACTGGTTGCCGTCGCGGAGAGCGGTGTTCGTGGACTGCGTAGGCGGCTCCATGTGGAGGTCGTTCATGTAGACGTCCCAGCAGGCTTCGAGGTTCTTGGCGTTCTCCTCGAGGAAGGACTGCGTCACCTTACCCGAATCTGCACCGGTCTTGCCCCAGATGAACTGGAAGTGCTCGGATTCCCAGCGGTTGACGTCCTCGCCCGAGCACCACGGGTCTCGGGTACTGAGCGAGTCAGCTGCGACCGCAACATAGCTGTACGGCGCTGCCGGGACTGCGGCTGCAAGTACTGCTCCTGCGGAAGCGAGTGCGGATATGCTTCTGAAAAGTTTTGACATTCTGGATTCCCCCTGTTTTCTCATTGATATATAAACGTGCGCTGCCTATGCACACGTTATGCCCTGCAAGATTAATCTGTTGTTTATATATTATATCGTAAAGAGTGCGATGTCAATGTACAAAATCCCCAAAAACAGGCTTTTTCGGGACTTTTTGAAAAATAGGGACGGTTCCCGCACAGTCAGTGTCAGATATGCATATGCCGATACGCCAGTGTTGGTGTGTTTTAACAAAAATTAGGGCTGTCTGTTGCGAGAGTGTATTTTTTCCGCACTTGACTGCAAGCGAAAAGTGTGAGATAATAATTTCAGAAAAACGTTACCTTAGCGTGGCGGATCACGTCTATTATGGTAAAGGGGCAAGGAGGTGCACCATGGAGGATATCCTCATCATCGAGCTGTACTGGAAAAGGGACGGTTCCGCCGTATCGGAGAGCCAGATCAAGTACGGCAGCTATTGCAGTTCCATTGCGGACAATATCCTGCACTCTCCCGAGGATACCGCTGAATGTGTCAACGACACTTGGCTGCGCGCGTGGGATTCCATGCCGCCGCAGAAGCCGAGCCGGCTCGCTCTGTTCTTCGGCAGGATAACCCGTAACCTCGCCATTGACAGGTACCGCAGTAACAGGTCGCAGAAGTACGGCGGCGGGCAGACTGCGCTGTGCCTCGAGGAGCTCGGGAAGTGTATCGGGGAGGAATGTCCCATTGAGGACAGGCTCGCGCTGCGGAGCTCCTGAACAGCTTCCTGCGGGGGCTCTCCGAAAAGAACAGGCGGATATTCCTCCTGCGCTACTGGTACATGATGCCCGTCGCTGAGATCGCGCAACGCAGCGGCATTTCCGAGGGAGCAGTCAAGATGACACTGAAGCGCGTGAGGGACAAGCTGAAGGACTTCCTGCAAAACGAGGGGGTGGGCGTATGAAAAACAGGGATATATTACTCGATGTTATCGGCGAGACCGATGAGGAGCTCGTTCCTGAACTGACTGAGAAAAAGCACAGCCGCATAAAGCGGATAATGCTCGGAGGAGTGTGTGCGGCGGCGGTCATCGCAGGTGCGGTCACGCTGTACCCGAAGCTCGGGAAAACTCCTGACCGTTCCGCGGGGAGCTGTACCGTCCTCGCAGCGGCAGTCTACCCACAGATTCCGTCATATCCCGACGGAGACGACTACGGCGATTATAAGGCGTGGTCTGAGGCAGTGACAGAGCTCCGCACCCAGCCGGAGGGGTACAGTGACGGGTTCGATACTTTCTTCGTGAACAGCACAAAGGTCTTCCTCTCCGGCACGGAAAGCCGGAACGCGGTCTACTCCCCGCTGAGCCTGTATATGGCGCTCGGCGTGACAGCTGAGATCACTGACGGCAGCTCCCGACAGCAGATACTCGACGTCCTCGGGCAGAGCGATATCGAGTCCCTGCGGGCACACTCAAGATCCATATGGCAGGCTGACTACATGGACGACGGAATGGCTAAATGCCTCCTTGCGACGTCGCTGTGGACGAACAGCTCGCGCTCATACAGGACGGATACGGTAGGACAAATCGCAGAGAGCTACTATTCGTCTGTGTACTCCGGCGACCCCGCCGATGAGGTCTACAGCTCGGCGCTGCGGGAGTGGCTCAACGAGCAGACCGGCGGGCTGCTCACCGACTATGTCTCCGGCATTGAAATGGACCCGGAAATGGTGCTGACGCTCGCTTCGACCGTCGATTACTGCGGCAAATGGGTCGATAAGTTCAATACGGACAGCACGGAGCAGTCCGTATTCCACGCTGACGGCAGCGACGTTATGTGCAATTTCATGAACGCCGAAAGGAACATGGAGTACCGCTGGGGGGAGAGGTTCTCGTCGGTCAGCCTGCCGCTCGAGAACAACGGTCACATGAAGCTGATACTCCCTGACGAGGGCTGCTCCCCCGCCGACCTGCTGAACGACGAACAGTTCTGGGAGCTCATGAAGAGCCAGTGGGACTACACAAACGGCAAGTATGTGACGGTAACGCTGTCTGTTCCGAAGTTCGATGTGTCCTCTGATACCGACCTGCGGGATGGGCTGCTCCGGTTAGGCGTGAGCGACGTTTTCAGCCCTGATACGGCTGATCTCTCTCCGCTGACCGACGACGCCGACGGGCTGTACCTGTCGCAGGCGAAGCAGGACACGAGGGTGACTATCGACGAGGAAGGCTGTCGGGCATCGTCGATGACTGTCATGGATGTCTGCGGAGAGGCTCAGCCTGACGATCATGCGGATCTCATTTTCGACAGGCCTTTCATCTTCGAGATAATGAGCGCTGCCGGACTTCCGCTGTTCGTGGGTATCGTGAACGTCCCTGTGTGAATAATGAGAAAGACCGTCCGGGATCACCCGGGCGGTCCGTTTTTTGTGTTCATCTGCTGAGCAGCTCGGCGTATGCCATGAGCAGCGGGGCTATGCCCTTTGCGTCGTTCGCGACCACGCGCTCGCTGAGGTAGTACTGCGCGGTGCCGTCGCGGTAGGGCGACCCGCCGAGTCCTGCCATGAGGCAGATGTTCCGCAGCACCGGGACACCGCCGTCGGAGGTGATGTACCTCTCCGTGACCGCCGCAAGCGCGGTCTCCCCTGCCCTTGCGGAGTCGCTCCCGCAGACGCCCAGACGCGCTGCTTTCAGCGCAGAATAGGCAAAAAGCAAAGTTCCGCTCGTCTCGGGATAGTTCCCGCCAAGCTCGGGACGTGCAGGGAGCTGGAGAAGCATTCCGGCATCGGTCATGCAGGAGGTCAGTGCGGCAAGCAAGCCGTCGAGCATCTCGCCGGAGAGACGTCCGAGGGGTGAGCTCGTTCCCGCTATGCCGCAGATATCGGCAAGTCCCGCGCTGAGCCAGCCCATCGAGCGCAGCCAGAATTCGCGGGAGAGACCGGTCTGCAGATCAGCCCACGACTGCGTACGGGTCTCGTCGTAGCCGTGGAAGTACAGCCCCGTGGAGCTGTCGCGCATTATGTCACGGATATTCGCAAGCTGACGGCTGATGTCATCGTCCATGCCGCCGAGCTCCGCCATGAACGGCAGCGCCATGTATGCACCGTCGAGCCAGATCTGGCGCGGGTAGATCTCCTTGTGCCAGAAGCTGCCGCAGTCAAGTCTGGGCTGCTCCGCCATCTGGTCGGCGAGAAGCGAATACGCAGTGCGGAATCGCTCGTCGCCGGCCGTTTTGTAAAGGCGTATGAGAGTGCGCCCGCCGTTGAGGTTATCGAGGTTGTGGTCGCTGATATTCAGCGTGGGTATGCCGCCTGCGGGGTCCACATACTCCTCCGTGAATCGCAGGACGTACTCCTCCAGCCGCGCGTCGCCGGTGCGGTCACTGAGCATGGTCAGCGCCGCGAGCATACAGTTGTCGATGTAGTTCCACTTTGCAGGCTTCCCGAAGATACGGCTCTCGCTGTTCCAGAGGGGGCGTTTCGGGTCGGAGGGCAGGATAAGTCCCTCTATATAGGCTTTTGCAGCAACTCCAAGCTGCTTGATAATTGTCATCCGGTCAATCCTCCCGCGGTGATACCGCTGACGAATTTTTTCTGTGCGAGCGCGAACACGGCGATCGACGGTATCAGTCCGATGACCGACATCGCGATGACCTTGCGCTCCTCATAGCCCTGTCCTGTGCTGTCCACGGATATCCGCAGCGCGAGGGAGAGGGTGTATTTTTCGGTCGAGTTTATCATGATGAGCGGCGTGAGGAAGTCGTTCATCGTCCACAGGAACGTGAACACCGCGACCGATATTATCGCAGGGCGTATGCACGGCACGAGCACATACACGAGCGTGCGGAGCGTCCCGCAGCCGTCGATGCGCGCGGCTTCGTCGAATTCGCGCGGTACGCCCTTGAAAAACTGTATCAGTATGAACACGAACATCCCCTCGCACGCGAAAAGCGACGGCAGCGTGAGCGGGATATAGGTGTCGAGGAGCCCGAGCCGGCTCCACAGCAGGTACATCGGCATGACGGTGACTATCGCCGGCATGAACATACCGCCCATGAGAAGTCCGAAAAACAGCTTCTTCAGGGGGAAGTCGAACCTCGCGAAGCCGTATGCCGTCAGCACTGACGACACCGCCGCGAAAATCGTCTTCGGTACTATCACCCTGAATGTGTTCAGGAAGTAATGTCCCATGGTGAAGCCTGTGCCGGTGCGCCATGCGCTGCGGTAGACGCTGAGGTCGAAGCGGCTCGGCATGAACCACATCGAGCTGTAGATCTCTCTGTTCTCCTTGAACGACGCGCCTATCAGCCACAGCAGAGGGTAGAGCATGAGCAGCGCGGTCACCGTGAGGACAGCGTATACGGGGAGCTTTTTCATCGTTCGTCCTCCCCTTTGCGTCGCAGCAGCACGAACATCAGCCCGACTGCTGCTGCTATCGCTGCAAAGAGCATCCACGATACTGCGTTGGCGTAGCCGACATTGCTGTAGCGGAACATCTCCTGATATATCAGCATACCGAGGGTGTAGGTCCCGCGGAGGGGACCGCCGTCAGTGAGCATGAATGGTGCGTTGAACTCCTGAAACGCCGCGATAGTCTGCATTACGAGGTTTATGAATATGACGCTCCTGAGCTGGGGCAGGGTTATCGAGAAGAACGCCCGCACCCTCCCGCAGCCGTCCACCCGCGCGGCTTCGTAGTACTCGCGGGGAATGGAGTTCAGCGCCGTGAGGAATATGACCATTGTCGAGCCGAATTCCCACAGGCGCAGCAGGACTATCATCAGCATGGCAAAGCGTGAGTCGCCGTACCAGCTCACCGGCGATACCCCGAACACGCCGAGGAACTGGTTGACCAGCCCCGACGACTTGAACAGATACTGCCACATTATCACTACCGCAAGGTTAGCGCCGAGTATCGACGGTATGTAGAAAGCCGTCCGGAATGTGCCCATCCCTCGTATCTCGCAGCTCAGCAACAGCGCCACGAGCAGCGACACCGTCAGCTTCAGCGGGACGAGTATCAGCGCGTACCTGACAGTCACTCCTGCTGCCTGTGTGAAATCGCTGTCCGCGAGCATATCGCGGTAGCTGCGCAGACCGGTGAATTCAGCCTCGCCGACTCCGCTGTAATCCGTCATTCCGAGAATGAATGAACTCACGAAGGGGTACAGTATGAACAGCACTGCTCCCACCGCGAACGGCAGGATCAGCAGCAGTCCCGTGTACTTGCTCACGCCGACGGGATTGCGGTAGATGTGTTTCTTCATTTCTTTATTTTCTCCAGATATTCCGTTATCGAGCTGCTCAGCTCCTGCGCGGCTTCGTCGGGTCCGGCTGTGCCGTAGGAGACCTTCTCGATCGCGCTGTTGCAGTATTCCTTGACGCGCGGAAGCTCCATATACGGGCTGACGGTCATGGTATCGACTGCCTCGAGCTGTTCGTCGCTCTCCTGTGCGAGACCGCGGAGCTTTCCGCTTGCCTCAAGGCTCTCCTCCGCATAGCGCGAGGCGGGTATGCCTCTCGTCGTGCCGAGTATCTGCGCGCACTGCTTGTCGTTCAGCAGGAAGTCGATGAACGCTGCCGCCTCGTCGGGGTATTTCGTCCCCTTGGAGACTGCGTACAGGAGCGAGGGCTTAATCATCCAGCCGCCCGAGCTGCCGCCGGCGTCGGTCAGGAGCGGGCCCGCTTCGAGCACGCCGTCGCCGAGCACTGCCTCGTACTTCCCGACTGTGCTGCCCCATTCAAGGACTCCCGCTATCTTGCCGCCGATGAATTCCGCGGACTGGTAGAGGGCTGCGTTGCCGTCCTCGTCGGTGCGTGTCTGTATCGTGCGGATAACGTGGGCGTCCTCAAGCTCCTTATAGAAGCGCAGAGCGTTAGCGATGTCCTCCTCAGTGAAGCCGAGGGTGCCGTCCATGCTGATGAACTGTCTGCCTGTTTTCTGCTGGATATAGACCACGGCAAGGTACCACGCGGTGCCGCCCGACTGGATATCGAGATCGAGCGGGTAGATGTCAGCACTGCGGAAATCACCTCCGAGCGCGAGAAGCTCGTCCCACGTTGCGGGGTAGTCCGCGCCGAGCCTTGCGTAGACATCGGAATTGTAGAACAGACTGCGTCCGCTGACCGAGACCGTCACTGCATTGAGCCTGCCGTTGACTCTGCCGAAGGAGAGCATATCCTCGTCGAAGCCGGAGAGGTCGAGTGTATCGGTGAGCGCGCCGAGGTCGTAGAACCCTGTCCCGTCCGGGGAGAGCGTGATGAGCCAGTCGTAGTTTATCTGCATGACGTCGGGCTCTGTTCCGCCGCTGACCTGTGCTGAGACCTTCTCCGTCCAGCCGTCCCAGCCGCCGTACTCGGGGACTATGCCGATATCCGGGTGGAGCTCGTTCCAGAGCTTTATCGCCTCGAGGGTAGCCTCATGGCGGTCGTCGCCGCCCCACCACGAGAAGCGGAGGGTGCATTTATCCAGTTTTCCGTCGGGCGGAGTGACAGCGGATTTGCTGCCGCTCCCGCAGGCAGAGAGCGCGAGCGCACAGCACACTGCTGCGGCTTTGGAAAGTAGTTTTTTCATACTCTCAGTACCTCAAAATAATAATGATACTACATTATATCACACGTAACACAGAATTGCAAGAATTTCCGTGAAAATCCGCGCGTGAGTATGTAGGGAGGCAAAGAGGAGCCCCCTTAGCCTCCCGTTTTTCAGATAGTTCCTGTGATGATAAGCGTGCTCACGCCGGGCTGGACTGCCCATGCGCCTGTATCCGGATCCTGCGTGTAGGTCGCTGCAGGGACTGTCACAGAACCGGCTGTGCTCTGGAACTCGCCCGTCGCTTCTGCGTAGGTGTAGTTGGTACCTGCTGTCCATGCGGCTCCGTTGAACTGCGCGGTAAGTCCGCTCAGGGACGGAGTGAAGGTGTCGCTGAAGATAACGCTGTCCTCAGCGGAAGCCTCAGTGTTGCCGTAGTTCTGGATAATGAAGGTGTAGGTCACCTGACCGTTCTCCTCGACCTGTGTCGGTGAGAGAGACTTGCTGATAGCGAGGTCGGGCTCTCCGGAGGGAGCCGTCTCCGCAGAAGCCGACAGTGCTGTAAAGCCGGTGCCGCTTATCTCTGCGGTATTGGTAATACTGCCGCCGGCTGTGGGCGGAGCGAACTCGTTCGCGCGGGCTGAGTAGAGCACGAGCGCTGAGCCGCCTGCCGGTACGCTGATGCCTGTGATAGTCAGCGGAGACTCCGTGGTGACCGTCGGGGCGGTCTGGAGCACACCGTTGACGTAGCAAGCCGCTGTGCCTTCGATATAGGTGAGCGGGACGACCTCTGCCGCGCCCTCAGAGGGTGCATATGCGCCGAGGTCATCGGTTATCGTTATACCTGTGAAAGCTGATGTGCCGCTGTTCACGAGGCTTATCACGAAAACGTTATCGCCGCCGGGAGTGTAGGTATCGCTCACTGCGTTCTTCTGCGCGGAGAGCACCTCTATCATCTCGCCGACTGTGATGTTCGAGCTCGCGATCGTGCCGTTATAGGAAAGTGTAGCCTGATTGTAAAAAGCTGCCATATTTATTCCTCCTCTGTTTTGATGAGGCTGTGCCTCAATGCATAATATGCAGCAGTGCATTAAGCCGTCACACGTTTTCACAGA
This sequence comes from Ruminococcus sp., assembly GCA_016288815.1. GTDB lineage: Bacteria > Bacillota > Clostridia > Oscillospirales > Ruminococcaceae > Ruminococcus. Next base: position 14,742 of record JAEELF010000061.1, on the reverse strand, counting down.
AACGTCATCTATGTGAAATTTTTTTCACATATTCTTTCCAAAACTTCTACATACACTGCAAATTAATATCACAAACGGAAAATATAATAAAAACATCGAAGGAGCAAAGAGCTCCGGAATAAACGAAAAGGAAAGTGAACAGCTATGTATGAGTTCGATAATAACAATATGATGAATGATATAACAGAGACGGAGGCAAGCCCTATGAACAAATTTACAGGCAGCGAAGGCTTCTGTACGGATTCTCCCGCACCCAAGAAAAAGAAGAAGCACACCGCTCTCAAGATAACAGCTTCCCTCATGGCAATGGCTCTCGTATCCGCAGGCTCTATCGGAATCTACTCACAGGTAGCACCGATGTTCAATAACGAGACGTCCTATACAGAAGTATCCGACAAGGACACTGACGAGGACGCAGACGGCGTCATCAGGCTCTCGAGTGCCGAGAGCGTCAGCCTCATCAAGACTTCTGAGTCAGAAGGCGACACGCTCTCCACTGAGGACGTCGTTGAAAAGCTGCTCCCATCGGTAGTCGGCATTGAGTCGAATTTCACTTACACATCGCAGAGCAGCGGCGGCTACTACTACGGCTACGGCTTCGACTACGGCACTCCCTCCACTCAGGATGCTACGGCGACCGGTACAGGCGTCATCATCACTGAGAACGGCTACATCGTCACCAATGCGCACGTCATCTACGACAGCGAGTACGGCTGCGGCCTCGCGGATTCTGTTTCGGTCATCGTCAATGACGGTACAAGCTACGACGCTGAGGTCATCGGCTACGACACCGACTGCGATATCGCTGTCCTCAAGATAAACGAGACAGGTCTCACTGCCGCTGAGTTCGGCGACAGCGACTCGCTCAAACTCGGTCAGGACGTCGTTGCAATCGGCAACCCGCTCGGCTTCGAGCTCATGGATACAGTAACAAGGGGTATCGTTTCGGGTCTCAACAGAAACGTTACTATCAATGACAAGTCGATGAACCTTATCCAGACCGATGCGGCTATCAACTCCGGAAACTCCGGCGGTCCGCTCATCAATATGTACGGTCAGGTCATCGGTATCAACTCCTCCAAGATGTCCAGCTCCTATTCGCTGATGGGCTCCTCAGGTGCAAGCATCGAGGGTATCGGCTTCGCTATCCCCTCCAATCAGGTAATGACCATAGTTGACGACCTCATGAAGTACGGCTACGTCACAGGCAAGCCGCAGCTCGGCATAAGCTGTCAGGACGTGACGGAGACCGTTTCCAAGATGTACAATCTCCCTGTGGGAGTTTATGTCACCGACGTGACCAAGGGCAGCGCTGCCGACAAGGCTGGTCTCGAGGTGGGCGACGTCATCACGGCAGTGGACGACACTGAGGTGAGCACTTCGTCTGAGCTCGTCGCTGAAAAGAACAAGCACTCCGCCGGGGACAAGATCGAGCTGACCTTCATCCGCGACGGAAAGGAAAAGACCGTCAAGGTAACTCTTGACGAAGTAAAAAACGAGGATTGACGCTTTTTCATATTCTTCATACCAAAAGGACCGTTTCCGCAGGAAGACGGTCCTTTTTTATTCAGAAACTCCATTGACAAGTGCGCGTTTTGACTGTATAATTGTATATATTTAAAAAGTCCGGTACTCTCAGCCGGCGATCAAGGAGTTTGAAAATGGATAAAAACGACAGATCTTACGCTCTCGCGGCGGAGCTAACCTCAAAGCTCACGCTCGACGAGAAGCTGTCCCTGCTGTCCACTCACCACCATGCTGTGGAACGGCTCGGAATGAATGAATTCTATATCGGTCAGGAGGTAGCCCGGGGCTTCGTAGGCAGAGAGCCCGAGCACTACTCCACGGTCTTCCCGCAGCCTATCGGTCTCGCGGGGACGTTCGACAGGGAGCTCATGCGCGAGCTCGGCGAGATAGCCGGGAATGAGTGCAGAGCGTTCTACAACAAGACCAGGACCGGCGGCGGCTGTGTATGGGGACCCACGGTAGATATGGAGCGTGATCCGCGCTGGGGCAGAAACGAGGAGGCTTACGGCGAGGACGTCTTCCTCGCGGGAGAGATGACCGCTGCGTACACCTCCGCTATGGCAGGCGACAACGGCACCTACCTCAAAACGATCCCCACCCTCAAGCACTTCTGCGCGAACAACTCCGAGGAGTCACGCGTCAAGGGGAATTCATTCCTCCCGCTCCGCATCAAATATGAATACTACTACGCGGCTTTCATGAACGCGATACGCTTCGGCGGCGCAAGGAGTGTCATGGCGGCGTACAACGAGATAAACGGCGTCCCCGCTATGCTCAACCCGGAGCTGAAAACTGTACTCAAGGACAAGTGGGGGCTGTGGTTCACCGTGACAGACGGCGGTGATTTCAGCCAGACCGTGACCTTCCACCGCTACTGTGACAGCCATGCAGAGGTGCTCGCGGAGGCACTCAAAGCCGGCTGCGACACCATGACCGATATCGACTCCCTCGTGAAAAAGTCCGCAGAAAAGGCGCTCGCGCGGGGTCTGCTCACCGAGGAGGACATCGACGAGACTGTGCGGAATGTCCTCTACGCGCGGTGCAGGCTCGGTCACTTCGCCGACGACTGCCCCTATGATTCTATCACCTATGACGACGTGGATACCGCTCAGTCGCAGGAGGTCAATCTCCGCGCGGCGCTCGAGCAGGTCACTCTGCTGAAAAACGACGGCACCCTCCCGCTCCGGGATATTTCCGGGAAGATAGCCGTCTGCGGTCCCCTTGCGGACGAGGTCCTGCGGGACTGGTACACCGGTACGTCGCGGGAGACTGTATCCGTTCTGGAAGGCATGAGGGCTGAGTTCCCGCAGTGCGGGATCGTCCACGACAGCCTGTGGGACATCGTCGCTGTAAGAGCGTCGAACGGAAAATATCTCTCCGCGAAGGACGACGGGACTGTCTCTGCGGACGCCGATATCCCGGGCGAAAGCGAGCTTTTCGAGATGCAGGACTGGGGCGAGGGCTGGGTGAACCTCTTCTCCGTAAAATACAAGCGTTACCTGCGCAACACCGACGGCAGGCTCATGCTCCACAACCGCGGGATCTACGACTGGTTCACGCGAGAGACCTTCAATCTTTTCCCGCACGAGAGCTCCGGGGAGACGGTCATCGAGGAATACCTCGGACACCAGCGGCTCACGCTCAACGGCGTACAGCTTGGCTTCGAGCCGAGCAGGACTGTCCGGAGTGAGGGACTGTTCACGGTCGAGGTGATCAGCTCCGGCACGGACAGAGCGCGTAACATAGCCGCAGAATGCGGTACGGTCGTCTATTGCACGGGCAACTATCCGGTGCAGGTCGCGAAGGAGTGCTTCGACCGAAAAACGCTCGCGCTGAACGTCCAGCCGAACATGGCGCTGGAGCTGAATGAGCTGAATCCGCGGACGGTCATGGTCATCGTGTCGAGCTATCCATACTCCGTAAACCGCGAGGACAAAGCGCTCCCGGCGATACTCTGGACGTCCCACGCGGGTCCTCATCTCGGGACGGCGGTCGCGCGAACCCTGAACGGGAAGAACCCTCCCTCGGGACGCCTTGCGCAGACGTGGTACAGGAGCGAGCTCGACCTTCCGGACATCAACGACTACGACATCGAGTCCGCGGGGACGACGTATATGTACTTCCGCGGCGAGCCGCTGTACCCGTTCGGTTTCGGGCTGTCCTACGCGGATTTCCGGTACTCCGGTCTAAGCGTGCGGAGGACGTCAGACGGCGCGGAGGCGGTCGTGGACATCGAAAATGTCTCCGGCACGGACAGCGCTGAGGTCATTCAGATATACTTCACCGTGCGCGATTCTGAGGTCACACGTCCGCTGAGGAAGCTGTGCGGCTTCGCGCGAGTCTTCCTCAAAGCCGGCGAAAAACAGACAGTTCGCGTGACTGTCCCGGAGCATATTTTGCAGATATACGATGTCCGCAGCGGCGAGATGATGACCGAAGGCGGCGTGTACACGTTCCTTGCGGGACGGTCGTCCGCGGACATACGCGCGCAGGCTGACCTCGCTGTCGAGGGTAAAAAGCTCTCGCTGCGCGGAAGTACGTTCAATGCTCAGAGTTTCGACAAGGCGCACGGTATTAGCATTTTCTGGTCACGCAGATTCAGCAGGAATTATGTTCGAGGCATCGCGTGGGACTGCGGTCTCACATACGGCGGTATCGACTTCACCGGCTGCACGAGGGTGAAGCTGAGTGCGGCGGCGGTCACTTGTGACGGGACGATATACGCCGATATTTGTGGGAAGAAAGTCGAGATAAGTGTTTCCGCGAGTGACAGCTTCGACGACTTCGCAGAATATGAGATCGCGATACCGGAGGGAGTGTCCGGTGTCGGGACGCTTGAGATATGTCTGCCGGAGTTCATGGCAGTCATGGATATAACGATAAAATAGCACAAAACAGACAGCCGCAGGAGGACAGCTGACCAAAACTCCTGCGGCTTTTTGTCCGCGAAAATGTTGACAATCCGTGAAAATGTTTGTATAATTGTTGTAGATAATTCGTGAAAAGGAGGGATCCCCCTGAAACTCAAAAAAATGGCTGCGGTGCTCCTCTCTGCACTGCTCTCCCTCACGGCAGTGCGGTTGCCGGAGATCCGTGATACTCCGGCTTTTGCAGCTTCCGACAGTGTGACCTTCACGCAGTTCGACAGCTCCGTCAACGGCGGCGAACCGATACGCGGAGTGGACGTCTCGTCGATAATCGCTATCGAGAACGCGGGGGTGGTGTTCTACGACGAATCCGGCAACCGGCAGGACATCTTCAAGACGCTCGCCGAGCACGGAGTGAACTACATCCGCGTGCGCGTATGGAACGAGCCATATGACAGCTCCGGGAACAGCTACGGCGGCGGAAATAACGACGTCTACACCGCGGGGCTCATCGGAGCGCGGGCGGCAGAATACGGCATGAAGCTCCTCGTCGATATCCAGTACTCCGACTTCTGGGCTGACCCTGCCAAGCAGTCCCGCCCGAAATACTGGGCTTCGCACGACCTTGACACTCTCGGCGGGGAGATATACAAGTGGACGACGTGGGTGCTGACCTCCGTCACCGAAGCCGGCGGCGACATCGGCATGGTGCAGGTCGGCAACGAGACCAACTGCCACTTCTGCGGCGAGGATGATATGTACAACATCTGCAAGCTGTTTGCGAGCGGCAACAAGGCTGTGCGCGACTTTGACAGCGGTATCCTCATCGCCCACCACTTCGCGAACCCCTCGACCGGCTACTACCCGTGGTACGCAAAGGTCATGGACGAATGCGGGCTCGATTACGATGTTTTTGCGACGTCCTACTACCCGTACTGGCACGGCACGACCGATAACCTCACCTCCGTGCTGAAAAATATCGGCGACACCTACGGCAAGTACGTCATGGTCGCTGAGACTGCCTACCCCTACACCAGCGACGACGGCGACACCTTCGGGAACGTCGTTTCTGCGTCCTCCCCCGACTGCGAGTTCAGGTACGATATCTCAGTTGACGGGCAGGCACAGTGCCTCACGGACGTTTTCCAGGCGGTCGCAGACACCGGGAAATGGGGGATCGGAGTATTCTACTGGGAACCCGCGTGGCTCGGAGTCCCCGGGATATCGTGGGAGGAGCAGAGACAGCTGTGGGAGCAGTACGGCTCCGGCTGGGCAACTGCAAGTGCTGCCGGCTACGACCCGGACGTCACCGAGACCGGGGGCTCGTCCTACGACAATCAGGCGCTGTTTGATTTCAGCGGAAAGCCGCTCGCTTCGCTCGACGTTTTCGGCCGTGTCTACCCGCAGTCCGAGAGGGTGTTCCTCCGGGACGGCAGTGAGATCACTGAAGGCGCGTACAGGATAAAGAATGCTGAGACGGGTCTGTATCTCACGGTCGCGAATGCCGACGGGCGCGCTGGCGGGAACGTTATCCAGTACTCCGCGGACGGCGCTGCGGACTACAACACATGGTACATCAAGTCTGCCGGCGACGGCTACTACTACCTGTATTCCGGCATGGACGGCAGTGAGCTGCTGCTCGACCTCGACAGCGGCAAGCCTGACGACCGCACGAATATCGGTATCTACACCCGCACGGACAGCGACGCACAGCGGTTCAAGTTCGTGGCGCAGGACGACGGGTCGTACCTCATCGTGACAAGCTCCAGCAAGGACAGGAGCGCGGTCGGGGTCTCAGGCTCGGGGGACGGTGCAAACGCTCACCAGCTCCGCGTTGACGGCAGCAGATCACAGACGTGGATACTCGAGCCCGTTGAGGAGTACAGTATGTCCGGCGACTTGAACGGCGACGAAGTTATAGATATTTTCGACCTAATCCTCATGCGGCAGTGTCTGGTCAGTCAGGAATTTCCCGACGCGGCGGACGCAAACGGCGACGGCTCAGCGAATGTCGCAGATCTCGTCACCTTGCAGAGCTTTATCCTCGGCATGGAGGGCATGAGTCTGCACGAGCACGGCACGCCGAGGAATACGATATTCCCGAAGATCTGAATATGCGAAAAGCTCCCCTTCCGGGGAGCTCTTTTTATACATTGAATCTGAACAGAACGATGTCACCGTCCTGCATGACGTACTCCTTGCCCTCAAGACGGACAAGTCCCTTTTCCTTCGCAGCAGCCATCGTGCCGCACTCCATGAGGTCATCGAATGAGATGACCTCCGCACGGATAAAGCCCTTCTCGAAGTCCGTATGTATCTTTCCGGCAGCCTGCGGAGCCTTTGTACCGCGGGTGATGGTCCATGCGCGGACCTCCTGCTTGCCGGCAGTGAGGTACGAGATCAGTCCGAGGAGCGAATAGCCCTCCTTGATGATACGGTTCAGTCCCGAGACCTCCAGCCCCAGCTCGCTGAGGAACATCGCCTTGTCCTCGTCGCCCATGTCCGATATCTCAGCCTCGATCTGCGCACATATCGGCAGCACTGCTGAGTGCTCGGATTCCGCGAGCTCACGGACTTTTCTGTAGTTCTCGTTAGTCTCGATGTTATTGGTGAAGTCCTCCTCGCTGAGGTTCGCAGCGTAGATGACCGGCTTTGCGGAGAGCAGCGGGGTGGTCTTTATCAGCTCACGCTCCTCCTCGGTGAAGTCAAAGCCGCGGGCAGACTTTCCCTCCTCGAGGTGTTCCTTCAGGCGCTCAAGGAACTCAGCCTCGGCAAGGTATTTCTTGTCGCCCTTGGCTGCCTTTTTCGCCCTGTCAATGCGTCTCTCGACCATTTCGATGTCCGAGAAGATGAGCTCGAGATTTATCGTCTCGATGTCGCGCAGCGGGTCGATGCTGCCGTCAACGTGGATTATATTCGGGTCCTCGAAGCAGCGTACAACGTGGACTATCGCGTCCACCTCGCGGATATCCGCAAGGAACTTGTTTCCCAGTCCCTCGCCCTTGGAGGCGCCCTTGACAAGTCCCGCTATGTCTACGAATTCGAGCGTTGCGGGAGTGAATTTGTCCGGCTCGTACATCTCCGCGAGCTTATCGAGCCTTTCGTCCGGGACCGATACGATACCGACGTTCTTCTCGATAGTGCAGAACGGGTAGTTCGCAGACTCCGCGCCTGCGTTCGTGAGTGCGTTGAACAGCGTGCTTTTGCCGACATTCGGCAGTCCGACCATACCTAACTTCATTTGTGATCTTTACCTCTCTTAATTGTTTGCATATATTATCCTCTTGTTGTTAACAAGCGAATTTATCGTGGAATTCTGTATCTGCATATCACCGCTGCCGGTGCCGATGTCCTTCGGGGTGCCGGCGAGCATGGTGAGCGATACTGACGAGTCGATGATCGCGAGATTTCCCGAGCCGTGCGCGTCGCCGATACCGGTGACCTCATCGCCCTCGGAGTCAATGATTATCTCCGCGTCCTTGATCTTGGTGTTGACACTTCCGCCAACCGCACCGATACAGGTGTGCTTCGCGGAGCGCATACGCATATTTATCCTGCCCTTCTTGATGAGGACACTTCCCTCGCCCTCCTCGAGTACGCCTATGCCGACTGCCTGTGCGCCTGTGCAGGACATCTCGATGTCCGCGGCGGAGGTTATCGTGGCTATGCCCTTGACGCTGCCGATACCGGTGACCTTGATACCGGAGATAGTGATGTCGAGCGAGCAGTTCTCGGATATCGCGATGTCGGCGTCGCCGTTGAAGCTGCCTATCGCGAGACCGTTGTGGGAGTACATATATATCTTCACGGTGCCGGAGCGGAGGGCTATCTCGGAGTCGTCCTCGTTGAAGCCGCCGCCTATGCACAGTGACTCGACGCTGTTGGAGATTATCTCGAGCGTACCGGTCATGTCTATGGTGATGTCGCCGTAGCTGTGGTCGAAGTCGTTTCCGATACCGATACCCTCAGAGGCGTAGCAGTCTATAGTGAGGCTGCCCTTGCCGGTCAGCTCGAACTGGCTCCCCATGGGAACGTAGATACCCGAGTAGCCGAGTTTGTTGTTCTTCACGAGGTTCAGCACCAGACGGGCGTACTCGCCCACACTGATAGTCGGCTTGCTGTTGCCGCTTATCATGTTCACGTTCTTCAGCGTGAGCTCACAGCTGTGGTTGTCCATGATACTGATGTTCATCTTCACGGGCTTGTCGGGGTCGCCGACGATCGTGAGCTTGCTCTGGTAAACGTGGATATCCGTGTACTTCTCGAGCGCGAGCTTGAGGAGATCAATCTCGGAGTCATTCTGGGCGGCATATATCTTCTTCACGCCGTCCGGGCGGGATTCAAGGTTGGTCTTGATTATCTCGTCCTTTATCTCGGCGGAGATGCTGTTGAGGAAGAGCGGCTTCGGCTTGGAGGTGTAGTAGCCCTGAACGAGGTCAACTCCCAGCCTGATGACGGTTTTCAGCTCCTGTACGGTCTCGACGCCCTCTGCGAGAGACTGGAGCTGGTTATCCTGGCAGAACTCAATTATCGACGTTACGAGCTGCTGCTTCTTGAGGTCGTTATGGATATCGCTGATGAGCGAGCGGTCTATCTTGATGTAGTCGGGCGAGTAGTTCAGCAGGTTGGAGCTGTTGGAATAGCCCGTGCCGTAGTCGTCGATAGCGAGCTTGGTATGCGTGAAGCCGCAGCGCTTCTTGAGGGTCTCGATGCCCTCGGGGGTAGCGGAACTGTCCTCGACTATCTCCACGACGGTCTTCTCAATGAGCTCGCCGTAGGTGAGGTAGAGCTCGTTGAAGTCGTCCTCAGTGAGGAGGGAGTTGGCGAGAGAGTTGATGAACAGCTTGCGGTTCTCGAATATCTGCTGATTATCGCTGAGCAGCTTCATGGTGTTGAAGAAGGTCAGCTTCTCGACGGCGTAGAGGTTGTTCTGCTCGCCGGCGATGCGGAGTATCTGGTTCGGGGTCATCTTGATGTCGCCCGTGGTGCGCATGAGAGCCTCGTAGCCGACTATCTCGCCGGTATGCGTCTCGACTATCGGCTGGAGGTAGTAGGTCAGCAGATTCTCCTGGATTATGCGCGAGAACAGCTGCGCGTTCTTGTAGGAGTCCTTCTCGCGGACGTAGTTCTCCTCGGAGAACCAGTTGATGACGCTCCTGCGTCCGTTCTTCGCCTCGTACAGCGCGAACTCGGAGTAGTTCACGAGCATATTGAAGTCCGCTGCCTCCTCGGGGTACGAGGAACAGCCGATAGACAGGCTTATGCTGCTCTTGTCGGAGATGTCGATGATCTCGCCGAAGTCGTCCGTGAGTATGCACTTCTGCACAGCTTCGTCCATGCCGTTGAGGATATTGTATATGCTCATCTTGTCGCACTCGCGGAAGAACGCACATATCTCGTAGTTGGACTTCGAGCCGATGATGACGTTCTCGCTGGAGAAGCTCTTCAGCGTCTCCGCGACGGAGGTTATGCAGTTGTTGGTGTTGTCAACGGTCAGGTATGAGCCGAGCTTGTCTATGCCGTTGATGTAGATAGTCGCGAGGCAACCGTGCTGTATCTCCGGGAGGAGCTTCTTTATCTTCTGCGAGAACGACGGATAGGACGGCAGTCTCGTTATGGGGTCGTAGTCAACGAAGCTCTTGCTGTCGCTTATCTCGGAGATCTGACGGGTGAAGTCCTGCACGAAGCCGAGCCACTCGTCGCTGCTCTCGTAGATGTTCATTTTTATGTAGCGCGTGACACTGCTCTCCGAAAAGCGATAGATATGGCGCTGACCCTCGACGGGGCTCTTCGATATCTTCTCGAGCAGGTCGAAAAACTCGAACTCGTTGAGTTTCTCGCTCTGGCAGCCGAGCATACGACAGGCTGCTGCGTCGAGATAGGCAGCTTTGTCCTTTGCGATATAGGTGAACGCTCCGATATTGCCGACGAACTGCTGGAATGCCTGCCAGTCGCGGCTGAGCTCGGGCGGGTCTTTTTTAACGTTGAAAATACTCATAGGCGCTCCGATACGCAGCCGTTTTTGAGAGGATAGCTGCGCCCCTGCATTTCCGGTATGCAGAAGACCGTATATATAGTCATTATACCTCGTTTTTGCACGAATGTCAATGAACAAGCTTTGAATTTTTACATAAAAAAGGGACGGTGCTGACCGTCCCCTGATGTCTATTCCACTTCAAACTCCTCCGCGCGCTTCACCAGCTTTATGTCCACGAGCGCATCCACGAGGGTGCCGTTCTCCGCGCATTCCTCGGAGAAGACCTTGCCCTCCGCCCGTATCCTGCCGATGAAGGCAGTCTCGCTGTACGGCACGAGCAGCTTCATGCGCCGCGCCGTCTCTGGGAGGTTCTTCATTATGCATTCGAGCAGCCTTGCGAAACCGTCGCGGTGCTTCGCGCTTATCATGACCGTGGTGTCGTCCTCAAAGACTGTGTCCGTGAACTGTGCGATGTCGCACTTGTTCAGCACGTCGATCTTAGGGATCCCGTCGCAGCCGAGCTCCGAGAGCAGCTTCCGCGTGACCTCAGCCTGTTCCTCGCGCTCCGGGGAGGAGAGGTCCTGCACGTTGAGTATTATGTCCGCAGAGGCAGCTTCCTCCAGCGTCGATTTGAACGCCTCGACCAATTCATGCGGGAGGCGGCGTATCAGTCCGACGGTATCAATGAGCATGACGCTCCGACCGTCCGGGAGCTCTATCGAGCGGGAGGTCGTGTCGAGCGTCGCGAAAAGCTTGTTCTCCGCGAGCACGCCCGCGTCGGTAAGCGCGTTCAGAAGCGTGGACTTTCCCACGTTCGTGTAGCCGACTATCGCCGCGCACAGCACCCCGTCCTTCTTCCTGCGCGAGCGCGAGAAATTACGGTGCTTCTCAAGTTCTTCGAGCTCCGCCTCGAGAGCAGATATCCTCCTGCGGATATGGCGCTTGTCGGTCTCGAGCTTGGTCTCGCCGGGACCTCTCGTACCTATGCCGCCGCCCAGACGCGAGAGCGACGTACCCAGACCAGTCAGGCGCGGCAGACGGTATTTCTGCTGCGCGAGCTCGACCTGCAATTTGCCCTCTTTTGTGCGGGCACGCTGCGCGAAGATGTCGAGTATGAGGGTAGTGCGGTCTATCACGCGGACTTCAAGGATATCCTCGATGTTGCGCATCTGAACGCCAGTCAGCTCGTGGTCGAAGATGACCAGTTCGGCTTCGAGAGGGGCAAGGTGCTCCTTCAGTTCCTCAAGGCGACCCGTACCCATGCACGTCGCAGAGTCGAAGGTCTGGCGGCGCTGTATCATCGTCCCCACGACCTTTGCATTGGCGGTCTCCGCGAGCTCGGCGAGCTCAGCGATAGAGACCTCCGCGTCGAATTCGCCCGTGTCCACGCAAGCGAGCACCGCCCTCACGGGCTGGTCGTCAGTCTTATTTTCGTACATATCTTACCCCTGTGCCGCGAGGTCGGCGACCTCCTGCGGCGTGAAAACGTATTCCTTCCCGCAGAAATGGCAGCAGACCGTTGTGTCCTTGCCCTCCGCGGCGATGTCCTCGAGCTCCTTTTTTCCGATGCTCAGCAGCACGCGCTCAGTCCTCTCACGCGAGCAGTCGCAGTGGTAGATCGGCTGTGCGGTGTCGAGCTCGTTGGGTTCGAGTCCCGCGAGGAGCATTTCTGCGATCTCCTGCGGCGAGACGCCCTCGTCGAGCAGTGCAGAGACCGGACGCATTCCCGCGACATTCTTTTCTATCGTGGAAATGCACTTCTCGTCCGCGAACGGCAGGAGCTGCACGAGATAGCCTCCCGCTGCCTTGACGGTGAGATCGGTGTCCACGAGCACTCCGAGCGCACAGACCGTCGGGATCTGCTCGCTGGTCGCGTAGTAGCTCGCGATGTCCTCCGCGATCTCGCCCGAAACGAGCGGTATCACTCCCACATACGGCTCACGCAGACCCATATCCTTGACCACGGACAGTGTCCCGTCACGTCCTACGGCTCCCGCGACGTCGAGCTTGCCGACGCTGTTCAGCGGTATCTCGACTACCGGATTGCTCACGCTGCTCTTGACGTTTCCCCAGCTGTCCGCGACCGCAACGAGCTGTCCCGCAGGACCGTCCGCATCGATACGCAGGGTAATGCTGTCCTCCTCGCCCTTGAGCATATAGCCCATGAGCGAAGCCGCTATGCTGAGTCTCCCCAGACCCGCCGTAACGACCGCCGAGGTCTTGTGTATGTGCTCTATCTCCGAAACGATTTCCTTGGCGTCGAGGACTGCGGCAAATGCCGAGCCGTCCGCCGATATCGCCCTGTGCAAATTTCCCATGCTATCTTCCTTTCATATCATCTGACCGCTGCGCACGCACCGTGCCGCGTAGACTATCCTCTGTGAGTTTGGTGCGGGCGGGTCGAACGTATCATCGCCGTACTTCGCGATGAGCTCGAAGCCGGTCTCCGCAAGCAGCCGCTCGATGTCCTCCTCGCTGTATGCACGCTCAGTGAAGTCGTCGCTGCTGCGCGAGTACAGCCCGTTTTCCTCCAGCTCGAAGAATTCAAGGTGCATTTTCACCGAATCGTCCGAGCGGTCGAGCGTGTTCTCCCACACGCAGTAGACGCTGTCCGTCTCGTAGGTGAAGGTGTTGTCCGCGAGGATATCCCTGTGCTTGTAGAGGGTGTTGACATCGAATATGAACAGTCCCCCGACCTCCGAGAAGAACGCGACATTCCCGAACACCTTCCGCACGTCGTCGGGCGAACTGAGGTGGTTTATGCTGTCGAGTGCGCAGACCGTGATATCCACAGTCCCGAACATATCGAGCTTCCTCATATCCTGACAGAGATACTGTATATCGAGCCCGCTGTCGAACTTCTTCTCTATCGCCATGCCGAGCATCTCGTCGGAGTTGTCCACACCGATTACGTCGTACCCCAGACGCGCCATTTCCTGCGAGATACTGCCTGTTCCGCAGGCGAGGTCGAGGAGTATGCTGTCCTTCGTGGTCTTGTATTTCTGTATTATCGCGTGGAAGTACTCCGCGCGCTTTTTGTAGTCGATATTCGCAGTGAGCTCATCGTAGTACCGCGCAAATGCGCTGTAGCCGCTCATTCTGTGTCCTCCTCTCAGAAGTCGTCCATTATCACGGCGCCCGTCCGGACATAGACCTCATTTTCGTCTTCGTCGTATTCGTATCTGTCAACGGCGCGGTAACCGTCGTCCGCCGTGTAATAGTGCCAGTGATCGGTCTGGACGAGCTCGCCGTCCCTCCAGTAGCAGAAAAAGCTGTTCCGCTCGCCGGTCTGAGCAAAAGTCCTCACAAAGCGCAAAGCACAGCCTTCTTCACACCTTCCCTCACTCTGAAAAAGGGCGACCGCAGCCGCCCTTTAGTCATTTATTTACCAGCCATGTCCTTAGCCTTGCAGCACTTCTTGTACTTCTTGCCGCTGCCGCACGGACACGGGTCATTGTCGCCGACCTTCTTAGCCGAACGAGCCGGCTCGTCGGAGAAGCTGCCGTCGCCTGCACCAGCATTGGGTGCGTCCGGCTGGGCTACCTGCTCGCGCTCGGGAGCCTCGTTCCTCTGGAGCTTTACCGTAAGGAGCATACGGACTGTGTCCTCGTGAATGGACTCGACCATCGCATCGAACATCTCGAAGCCCTCGTAACGGTACTCGATAACGGGGTTCTTCTGACCGTAGGAGCGGAGTCCGATACCCTTCTTGAGCTCCTCCATGTCGTCGATGTGAGCCATCCACTTGGTATCGACCACCTTAAGGAGGATAACTCTCTCGAGCTCACGCATTACCTCCTCGCCGTACTCAGCCTCCTTAGCCTGGTAGATCTCGCCAGCCTTGGTGTTGAGCGCGGTGATGATGTCCTCCTTGGATACGGAAGCGAGCTCGTCGTCGTCGAAGTCGAGATCCTCAGGACCGATGAGCCAGCCGAGGAAGTAGTCCTTGAGACCAACGATGTTCCACTCGGTCTTTACGTCGTCGTCGATGAGGTAGGAGTCAACAGTGGTCTTGATGAGATCCTCCATCATCTTGAGAATGCTCTCGTGGAGATCCTCGCCGTCGAGCACCTGTGAGCGCTGCTTGTAGATGATCTCACGCTGTGTATTCATAACGTCGTCGTAGTTGAGGACGTTCTTTCTTATGCTGAAGTTGTTGCCCTCGACCTTCTTCTGCGAGGACTCGATGATACGGGTGAGGAGCTTGCTCTCGATAGGCATATCCTCCTCGACCTTGAGCGTCCTCATCATAGCCTCGAGGCGGTCGCCCGCGAAGATACGCATGAGGTCGTCCTCTACGGAGAGGAAGAAGCAGCTCTCACCCTCGTCGCCCTGACGTCCGGAACGTCCGCGGAGCTGGTTGTCGATACG
>JAEELF010000060.1 GCA_016288815.1 Ruminococcus sp. | reverse complement strand
GGGGGGGAAGAAATGTCCGAACTAGAGGAGATACTGAACTTTATTGAGGCACAGAAGAAAGAAAACGAGGACAGAATGACCAGCGCCGCCGAGAGCAAGGCTCGTCAGATAAAGGCTGACGGTGACGAGAAGGCTGCCAAGGCTTATGACGATTACATGGCAAAGGCTGAGGTGCAGTACAAGCGTGAATTCGAGAACGCCTGTAATTCGGCGGATTCTGCGATGAAGCGCAGACTGCTTGCGTGCAAGGTCGAGTGTATCGACAAGGCTGTCGCACGAACAGTCGAGAAGCTGAATGCCCTCCCCAACAAGGAGTACTTCGGCCTGCTCGAAAAGCTGATCACGCGCCGTATGACAGCTGAGGACGGTACGCTGTACCTCGGGAAGCGAGACATAGCACGTATCCCTGCCGATTTTGCAGACAGGCTGAATGCTGCTGCGAAGTCGCATGGGGGCTCGCTCACGCTCTCCGATAAGGCTGCTGATATTGCTGACGGGTTTATCCTCGAATATGGGCTCATCTCCGAGAATTGCAGCTTCGCGGCGATACTCGAGGCTGAGCGCGAGGGCGTCCGCGACACTGCTGCGCGGGCTTTGTTCGGGTAGGTGATACGATGAGCACGACTAAATATGCAAACGCCGTCGCGGCTGTCAAGGCTATGGAGAATACACTCCTGACCCGCGCCGACATCGATCAGCTCATCAATACCCGCACACGCGCGGAATTCAGGTCTGCGCTCGCGGCGAAAAATACTGCGGCCGGGGAGAATGCTTCTCTGGCTGAGGTGTGGGATATGCTTAGGGCATACGCTCCCGACAGTGAGGAGCTGAAACTCCTTGCGTACCGCAATGATTTCCATAATTTAAAGGCTGCACTCAAGGCAATGATCTCGAATCATGACCCCAAGCAGTACTTTATATGTCCCACGAACCTCGACCTCGAGATGCTCGTCGATTCGCTGAAAACCAAGGAATATGAGTACCTGCCGGAGCACATAAGGAGCACCTCGGCGGAGGCTTACGAGCTCCTCACGCGGACGCTTGACGGTCAACTCTCGGATTCGCTGATCGATGCTGCCTGCCTGCGTGAAATGCAGAAGAAGGCGCACAAGTGCTCGGGAGATATGATGAAGCAGTACGCTCAGCTTATAACTGCGGCTGCCGACATCAAGACTGCATACAGGTGTGCGCTCATGGGCAAGAACAAGAACTTCCTCGATACCGCGGTGTGCGGCAGTGAGAAGCTCGAGAAGGACGACCTCGTCCGTGAGGCTCTCGCGGGGACTGAGTCTCTGCTCGCTTACCTCGAGAATACGGAATACTCTGATGCGGCTAAGCTGCTGAAGGAGTCTCCCGCGAAGTTCGAGAAGTGGTGCGACGACGTTATCATCGACATCGCTGAGGAGGCGCGTTTGCTCGCTTTCGGCTATGAGCCGCTCGCGGCTTACTACCTCGCGAAGGAATCGGAGATAAAGAACGTCCGCATTCTTTCGGTCTGCAAGGAGTTCGGTGCGGACAGGGACACGATCACAGAAAGGATGAGAAAGCTCTATGTTTAAAACAGCAGTCATCGGCGACAGCGCAAGCGTCTCCGGATTTGCGGCACTCGGGCTCTCTGTGTTCTGTGAGACCGAGCCCGAACGCATAGCTAAGCTCATTTCCCGCCTTGCAGTAAGCGATTTTGCGGTTATTTACATCACGGAGCCCGCTGCGGCGCTCGTCAGTGATACTATAAACAAATACCGGAGCTCACGGCTCCCCTCTATCGTTCTCATCCCCGCGATCGACGGGAACACCGGCGACGGCATGAGAGCTGTCCATGAGGCGGTCGAGAAGGCTGTCGGTTCCGACATACTAAATTAGGAAAGAGGCGCATGATTCGTAATGAGCAGCAAAGGCACAGTTGTTAAAATATCAGGTCCGCTCGTTGTTGCCGAGGGCATGAGAGACGCGAATATGTTCGATATGGTCCGCGTAAGCAGCAGACGTCTCATCGGCGAGATCATCGAGATGCACGGGGACCGTGCGTCCATTCAGGTATATGAGGAGACATCGGGTCTCGGTACAGGCGAGGCTGTTGAGTCTACAGGAGAGCCCATGAGCGTTGAGCTCGGTCCCGGACTTATCGGAAGCATTTTCGACGGTATCCAGCGTCCCCTCGACGACATCAGAAAGCAGTGCGGCAATAACCTCGCGCGAGGCGTTGAGGTCCCCTCCCTGAAAAGAGAGACTATCTGGAAGTTCACTCCCTCCGTTAAGGCAGGGGATAAGGTCAAGGGCGGCGACATAATCGGTACCGTTCCTGAGACTGATATCGTTCTCCACAAGATAATGGTCCCCAACGGTGTTGAGGGAACAGTTAAGTCAGTAAATGAGGGAGAGTTCCATATAACGGACACGGTCTGCGTTATCGAGACCGAAAAAGGCGAGCGTGAGCTCAGCATGATGCAGAAGTGGGGCGTCCGCCGAGGCAGACCTTACCTCAAAAAGCTCCCGCCGGACAGACCG
The DNA here is from genome assembly GCA_016288815.1 of Ruminococcus sp. Classification (GTDB taxonomy): domain Bacteria; phylum Bacillota; class Clostridia; order Oscillospirales; family Ruminococcaceae; genus Ruminococcus. The sequence continues at coordinate 34,218 of JAEELF010000060.1, read as the reverse complement.
CTCGTCACAGGTCAGAGAGTCATCGACTGTCTGTTCCCGATAGCAAAGGGAGGAGTTGCGGCTATACCGGGTCCTTTTGGAAGCGGTAAGACAGTTACACAGCACCAGCTCGCTAAGTGGGCGGAGGCTGATATCATAGTTTACATCGGCTGCGGTGAGCGCGGAAACGAGATGACCGACGTTCTCAATGAGTTCCCGGAGCTCATCGACCCGAATACAGGCAAGTCGCTCATGGAGCGTACCGTTCTTATCGCGAACACCTCAGATATGCCCGTTGCGGCGCGTGAGGCGTCCGTTTACACCGGTATCACCATTGCCGAGTACTACCGCGACATGGGTTATTCCGTTGCGCTTATGGCAGATTCGACGTCCCGCTGGGCCGAGGCTCTGCGTGAGATGTCAGGCCGTCTGGAGGAGATGCCCGGCGATGAGGGCTACCCGGCTTACCTCGGAAGCCGTCTCGCTCAGTTCTATGAGCGTGCGGGACGTGTCATATCCACAGGTACGGAGGGGCGCGAGGGTGCTCTCTCTGTTATCGGAGCTGTTTCGCCTCCCGGCGGTGATATCTCCGAGCCTGTTTCTCAGGCTACGCTCCGTATCGTCAAGGTGTTCTGGGGACTGGATTCCAACCTCGCGTATCAGCGCCACTTCCCGGCGATAAACTGGCTCACCAGCTACTCGCTCTACGCGGATTCGCTCGCAGGTTGGTATGATAATAATGTCTCCAAGGACTGGATGGGTGCAAGGACTCGCTTCATGCAGATTCTCCACGACGAGGCTGAGCTCAAGGAGATAGTAAAGCTCATCGGTATGGACGCGCTCTCCGCGAATGACCGTCTCAAAATGGAGACTGCCCGTTCGATCCGCGAGGACTTCCTCCACCAGCTCGCTTTCCATGAGGTCGATACCTACACGAGCCTCAAAAAGCAGCTTTATATGATGAAGCTCATACTCAATTTCAACGATGAAGCAGCTGACGCGATTGCAAAGGGCGCAGACATTGAAGCCGCTGCAACACTTCCTGTCCGCGAAAAGATAGGACGCTTCAAGTACGTTGAGGAAGAAAATACAGATGCAGAATTCGATAAGCTCTCCGTGGAGATATCCTCCGAGCTCAACGAGCTGCTTAGCAGGGAGGCAGACTGATGCCAAGAGAATACAGAACAATTCAGGAAGCAGCAGGTCCTCTGCTGCTCGTTAAGGACGTTGAGAACGTCAGCTACGGCGAGCTTGCCGAGATACGTCTTAAAAACGGTGAGCGGCGCCGCTGCAGAGTTCTTGAGATAGACGGCACGAACGCTCTCGTTCAGCTCTTTGAGAACGCAGCCGGTATAAACCTTCAGGATTCGAGCGTTGTTTTCTCGGGTCACCAGATGGAGCTCGGCGTTTCCGAGGATATGCTCGGACGTGTATTTGACGGTCTGGGACGTCCTATAGACGACGGTCCGGAGATAATCCCTGACAAGCGCATGGACGTCAACGGTCTCCCTATGAACCCCGTTGCGAGAAAGTATCCGCAGGAGTTCATTCAGACCGGTGTTTCGGCGATAGACGGTCTGAACACCCTCGTTAGAGGTCAGAAGCTGCCTATATTTTCTGCAAGCGGTCTTCCGCACGCTCAGCTGGCGGCTCAGATCGCACGTCAGGCTAAGGTACGCGGCAAGGACGAGCAGTTCGCTGTTGTCTTCGCTGCTATGGGTATCACGTTCGAGGAGTCGGAGTACTTCATCGACAGCTTCCGTTCGACGGGCGCGCTCGATAGAACGGTGCTCTTCATAAACCTTGCGAACGACTCTGCTATCGAGCGCCTTGCTACTCCTAAAATGGCGCTGACTGCGGCTGAGTACCTCGCTTTCGAGAAGGGGATGCACGTACTCGTTATCCTCACCGATATCACCAACTATGCGGACGCTCTGCGTGAAGTGTCGGCGGCGCGTAAGGAGGTCCCCGGACGCCGCGGCTACCCCGGTTATATGTACACAGACCTCGCTTCGATATATGAGCGTGCGGGACGTCAGATCGACAAGGACGGCTCGATCACTATGATCCCGATTCTCACCATGCCCGAGGACGATAAGACCCACCCGATCCCTGATCTTACCGGCTACATCACTGAGGGGCAGATAATCCTCTCGCGCGAGCTCTACAGAAAGGGCATTAATCCTCCTGTTGACGTTCTTCCGTCGCTTTCGCGTCTGAAGGATAAGGGTATCGGTGAGGGCAAGACCCGCGCTGACCATTCCGGTACGATGAACCAGCTTTTCTCCGCGTATGCGCGCGGTAAGGACGCCAAGGAGCTCATGGTCGTGCTCGGTGAGGCTGCGCTCACGCCCACTGACCTCATCTATGCGAAGTTCGCTGATGAGTTTGAAAAGCGCTATGTTTCGCAGGGCTTCGAGAACAACCGCAGCATCGAGGAGACCCTCGACATCGGCTGGGAGCTGCTCAGGCTCCTCCCCAGAAGCGAGCTGCGCCGTATCAAGGAGGAATACCTCGTCAAGTACTACGACGGTAAGGAGTGAGGTGAGCTGAGTGGCAAGACTTAACGTTAACCCCACCCGCATGGAGCTCAGCAAGCTCAAAAAGAAGCTCGTGTCCGCACGCAGGGGTCACAAGCTCCTCAAGGATAAGCGCGACGAGCTCATGCGGCAGTTCATGATACTTATTCGTGAGGACCGCGAGCTGCGTTCGGAAGTCGAGACCGCTATCGGCGAGGCGAACCGCTATATGGCGGTCGCGGGGTCGGTCATGCAGAGGGAGGTCCTCGATACGGCTCTCATGATACCTAAGCAGGAGGTCGAGCTCGAGGTCGGGGAGAAGAACGTCATGAGCGTCTATATCCCCGAATTCAAGCCAAAATTCCGTACAAGCGACAGCAGTGACATATACTCCTACGGCACTGCGTTCACGTCCATAGACCTCGACGGTGCTGTGAGTGCGCTCAGTGAGGTCTTCCCGAAGATGATCAGGCTCGCGGAGGTCGAGAAGGCTTGTCAGCTCATGGCTGATGAGATCGAGAAGACCCGCCGCCGTGTTAATGCACTCGAGCACATCATGATACCCGACTACGAAGAGACTATAAAGTACATTACTATGAAGCTCTCCGAAAATGAGCGAAGCACTACGACCTCGCTCATGAAGGTCAAGGATATGGTGCTCAAGCAGAAGCATAATTATCAGTGAAATAAAAATCCCCGAAGCAGCAATTTTGCTTCGGGGCGTTTTTTGTTACCGGCGTCCGAGGAGCTTCTCCATGATCCTCAGACTGGCTTCGATGTGCATTATCCAGTGTCTTGAAAACGGCATTTGTATCAAGCCGTGGATATCCTTGCTGCACCAGTAGCCGATAAGCCAGACGGCGTTCTCGTCGCTGCTGACGACATTCAATTTTTCAAGGATTTCCCGGCGTTCCGCGGGTATTCTTTGTTTCAGCATTTCATAGGACAGTTCGCGAAGCAGGGCGTCGGTGCTTTCTCTGACCTCAGAGATGTACGAATACAGCTCATCTATGTTCAACTGCATTGAAAAATCGGAGATCTCATTCTTTACAAGCTCGTTTCCGGTCGTTATTATCGGAGAGCTGATGCGTCTCTGATATTCGTGCGAAAAGAATACCTGTTCATCGCCGTTTATCAGCGTATGTGCGACGATGTCCTCAATCCTGAAAATGTGCCACAGGGAATATGCGATAGTCTTGCTGTGGTAACCGCCCGCATTTATGTAAGGCATGGCGTTATAATCATCGCGGGACAGGTCATTTCTGAATGAAAGTATCGTATGCATGAGCTTTTCTCGCAATTCAAATAATGTATTCATGCCGGCGGGGAAGGTCTCTCTCTTTCTGATTTGTACCTGCATCGCCTTGTTCAGTTCGGACCATTCTTTATTCATATCGTTCACCAGTATTCCTGTGGTTTTTCGATTATTATAGCATTTTCAACGGGTGATGTCAAGAAAAACGCTCCCGCAAGGGGAGCGTTCTCATCAATTACTGATTGTTCTTTTTTGCCTCGATGTCTGCAAGGGCGTCCTTGCGGGAGAGATTGAGGCGGTTCATGCGGTCGTAGCCGAGAACCTTTACTACTATCTCGTCGCCGACGGATACTACGTCCTCGACCTTATCTACTCTCTGCTTGTCGAGCTTGGAGATGTGTACGAGTCCGTCTACGCCGGGCACGATCTCAACGAATGCGCCGATCTCGATGGTCTTTACGACCTTGCCCTTGTAGATAGCGCCGGTCTCGGGTCCGTATGCGATAGTGTTTACTATCTGGAGAGCCTTGTTTGCGTTCTCGGAGCCGATTCCGCTGATGAATACGTTACCGTCGTCGTTGATGTCGATCTTGACGTCGCAGTCTGCGGAGATCTTCTGGATGACCTTTCCGCCGCTGCCGATGACCTCGCGGATCTTGTCAACAGGCACCTTGGTCTGGAGCATCTTGGGAGCGAATTCGCTTACGTCAGCTCTCGGAGCGGGGATAGCCTTCAGCATAATTTCGTCGAGGATATAGAGACGAGCCTTTCTGGTCTTCTCGAATGCTTCCTTGATGATAGCGGGAGTAAGTCCGTCCACCTTGATATCTACCTTGATAGCTGTGATACCCTGGTGTGTACCGCCTACCTTGAAGGCCATATCGCCGAAGAAGTCCTCAAGTCCCTGAATATCGACCATTGTCATGAAGTCGTCGCTGTCGGGGAGGGTGATGAGTCCGCAGGAGATACCGGCTACAGGAGCCTTTATCGGAACGCCTGCATCCATGAGTGCGAGTGTGGAGCCGCAGATAGAACCCTGCGATGTGGAGCCGTTGGAGGAGAGTACTTCGGATACGAGACGGAGCGCGTACGGGAACTCCTCAACGGACGGGATAACGGGAGCAAGCGCTCTCTCAGCGAGTGCGCCGTGACCGATCTCGCGGCGTCCGGGGCCTCTGCTGGGCTTGGTCTCGCCGACGGAGTAGCTCGGGAAGTTGTACTGGTGCATATATCTCTTGGATTCATCCTCGTCAAGACCGTCGAGCTTCTGTGCGTCGCTGACAGGTCCGAGAGTAGCGATAGTGAGTACCTGTGTCTGACCTCTTGTGAAGAGACCTGAACCGTGTACTCGGGGGAGTACGCCGACCTCTGCTGCGAGAGGACGTATCTCGTCGATACCGCGGCCGTCAACACGCTTGCCCTCGTAGAGCCATGTGCGGACTATCTTCTTCTGAAGCTTGTAGATGCACTCGTCGATCATTGCGATCTGCTCGGGGTACTGCTCGTCGAACTTTGCGTGGATATCGTCAACGATGGGAGCAAGTCTTGCATCGCGGACTGTCTTGTCGTTGGTATCGAGAGCTACCTTTACGCGGTCAGCAGCGAATGCCTCGATAGCATCGAACATATCGTGGTCAACTTCCATGGACTCGAAGGTGAACTTCGGCTTGCCGATCTGTGCACGGATATCGCTGATGAAAGCGACCATTTTCTTTATCTCTTCGTGACCCTTGAGGATAGCCTCGAGCATTGTGTCCTCGGGGACCTCGTTCGCGCCGGCCTCGATCATGACTATCTTCTCAGCTGTACCTGCAACTGTGAGGACGAGGTCTGTCTTGGCTCTCTGCTCGAGTGTAGGATTGAGGACTATCTCGCCGTCAACGAGTCCTACGTTGATGCCTGCGATAGGTCCGTTCCACGGAATATCGGAAATGGAGATAGCGATAGATGTAGCTATCATGCCTGCGATCTCAGGGGAGTTGTCCGGCTCAACGGAGAGGACGGTCATAACAACGGAAACGTCGTTGCGCATATCCTTCGGGAAGAGCGGGCGGATAGGTCTGTCTACGCAGCGGGAGGTAAGTATAGCCTTCTCTGTGGGCTTGCCCTCGCGCTTTGTGAAGGAGCCGGGGATCTTGCCTACGGAGTAGAGTCTCTCCTCGTAGTCAACGGAAAGCGGGAAGAAGTCGATGCCCTCACGCGGCTTTGCGCTTGCGGTAACGTTCGCCATTACGACTGTGTCGCCGTAGCGTACCCAGCAGGAGCCGTTAGAGAGCCCGCAGGTCTTGCCGGTCTCGACTACGAGTTTTCTGCCGGCATAGGTCGTTTCAAAGGTTCTGTAGTTTTCAAACATGGTTTGTCCTCCATTTTAGTTATTTTTGAGAGGAGCCCTTAGAAGTTAGAGAAAAACATCGGAACAACGAAATACTGCGCTTTCCTGACACTTTCCTCTGACTTCTAATCTCCTTACTCAAATAGACGTAAAGGCAGAAGGGTAGAACCCCACTGCCTTCAGCTTCAGACAATTACTTACGGAGACCGAGCTTCTCAACGATAGCACGGTATCTGTTGATGTCCTTCTTCTTGAGGTACGCGAGAAGGTTGCGTCTGTGACCTACCATCTTGAGGAGGCCTCTTCTGGAGTGGTGGTCGTTCTTGTGTGTCTTGAGATGAGCTGTAAGGTCGTTGATCCTTCTTGTGAGGATAGCGATCTGGACCTCAGGGGATCCTGTGTCATTCTCGTGGGTTCTGTTAGCCTCGATAACGGCTGTCTTCTGATCTTTCAGTAACATTGAAAGCACCTCATTAAATATATATTCCGCTAACTTAGAGCGGGGTGATTATTGAGGACACGCCCCTGTCCAAGTACACGGTATGATTATTATACCACATTTATCCTCGTTTGTAAAGGGCTTTTTTGAGATTTTTTCTATTTTCTCATTGAAAAAAAGAATGTGAGAAGAGTGCCTTGAGCATCAAAAGTAAAAAAATAAATCTATAAAAGTATATTGACGTATGCGCAGAAATATTATATAATAAAAATGTATGAAAATCAGACAGAGCTATCGGAAGAAGTGATATAATGAAGAACTATGTCTCCGCCTCGATACTGAGCGCGGATATGCTGCGCCTTGAGCAGGAGGTGCGCCGCATCGAGAAGAGCGGTATAGAAATGCTGCATTTCGACGTCATGGACGGCGTTTTCGTCAATAATATCTCCTACGGTCTGCCAATTCTTTCCGCTATCAGGAAGATAACTGACCTCACCCTCGACGTCCACCTCATGATAACGGAGCCGATCCGCTATATCCCGCGTTTCGCGGAAGCCGGTGCGGATATTATCTCGTTCCACACCGAAGCTGCGGAGGACGTCTCCGCGACGCTCGATGTGCTCAGAAAAACCGGGAAAAAGTCCGCTCTCGCGATCAAGCCCGGCACTCCCGCTGAGGTGCTTTTCCCGTATCTTGACCAGCTCGACATGGCGCTCGTCATGACTGTCGAGCCGGGATTCGGCGGGCAGCGCTTCATTCATGAGACTATGGAGAAGGTACGCATTCTGCGCGAAAAAGCTCCGCTGCTCGATATTCAGGTGGATGGCGGCATAAACGCTGAAACTGCCGCTATCGCGCGTGAGGCAGGCGCGAACAATCTCGTTTCCGGAAGCTATCTTTTCAGCGCTGAGGATATGTCACTCGCGGCTCAGCTTGTCAGGACGGGAAGCTCATGCTGAAAAAGGTCAAACGCGAACGCTTTGTCTGGCTCGATACCATGCTCACTCTGCTCACGCTCGAGCTCATGGCGTACTTTTACTATGGTCCGCGCGCGCTCGCTCTTGCTGCTGTGTGCGTCGCGTTCTCGCTCGCGGCTGAGATAGTTTCTTTCCGCCTTATGCACAGGGAATTCACTGCCGATGATCTGACCTGCACGTCCGATGCGCTGATAATCGCGCTTGCGCTGCCCTCGGTCATGGACTACCGTATCGCTGCTATAGCCTGCGTTTTCGCTGTTGTCGCTGCAAAGAACGTCTTCGGCGGCCGTATTAATATGATATTTTCACCCGCTGCGGCGGCCTACACATTCATGTATACCTCGTGGGGACGCGAGCTCCTGCAGTTCACTGAGCCGCACGTCAGGCTCGGTGTCTTCGACAAGGCGGACGATCTTGTAAGCTCGGCGTCATATACCTTCAATGTCTCGCGCAATATGGACCACACGGATTTTGAGCTGCTCATGGGCAACTTCAGCGGTCCGTGCGGGGCTGTGAGCATTCTTCTCCTTGCGGTCGCGGCTGTTATACTGATACTTCGCAGAGATATCTCGGCTGGCGCTTTCATCGGGACTGTCAGCGGCACGGCTGCTCTGGCATATCTCGCTCCGGCAGCTAATTTCCGGTCGGATTCCGTGAAGTATTCGCTCGTCACCAATATGGTGCTGTTCGCGGCGGTCTACATCGTTTCTGACAAGAGGATAGCTCCGAAGCGCAATTACTACGCTTTTTTCTACGGGCTTTTCATCGCGATGTGCTCGTATATCATCGTTCTGACCACTGCGCGTGAGAACGCGATAATGCTCGTTTCTGTGCTGTTCACGCCGGTCGCGCTCGGGTTCAAGAATCTCGAGAAGCGTATCGAGACTGCCGAAAAAGAAGCTGCGGAACTCGCTGCTCAGGCTGAGGCAGCCGCCGAAGTTTCTGCAGAAAATGCCGCTCCTGTAACGGCGGAGGAGGTGAGCGCTGATGAATAGGAAGCCCTCTGTTTTCGACGGACTGCTCGGCGACAACACTGTGCTGTCGTCGCTCATGGTCATTTCGCCTGTGATCGTTTGCGGTAATACGCTCCGCAGTGCGCTCGCGCTGATGTATGCTTTTTCTGCGATAACTATGCTGTCGGTGCTGATCTCGTCGTTCGTTCCGAGAAAAATCCCCTACGCGGTAAGGATAATCGTCTACGCTGTGATATCCTCGCTGGTATATATTCCCGTAAGGCTTGCGGCGCAGAACTTCTACCCGGATTCGATTGAACAGATAGGGATATATTTCCCGCTGCTCGCCGTAAACTCGCTCATAGTGTTCCAGACAGAGGCGAAGTTCTTCCGCATGAAGCGCATTAGGATGATCGGCTCACTGGTGTTCTATATACTCGGATTTGACGCGGTCATGCTCGTCACTGCTTTCCTGCGCGAGCTGCTCGCTTACGGCACTATCAATAGTAAAATGACCGGCATTACGGTACTCACAGGCGGTCTCGCACAGCCCTTCGGCGGGTTCATCTTCCTCGGGCTGATGTGCGGTGTGTACCGCTGGATAAGGTCGGCATTCGTACAGACAAGGAGTGAAGCTGATGTATCTGATAAATGAACTCATCGCGCTCCTTGCGGTCAACCTCATACTCATGCAGGCGCTCGGTACGAGCACGCTGTTCATCGCTGCCGATAACCGGCGCAACCTCGTCGGTACGGCGCTCGTCATAACGTTTTTCACGACTGCGGGTTCGGCTGCTGCTTATGGTATAAACAGTGCTCTGCCGGAAAAATATTCCGACCTCACACTGCTGTTTTATACCCTCACTGTGGGAATACTATATCTGCTGCTGCTCACGCTCATGTACTTCATAAGCGGCGAGAAGTTCAGGGATATAAGGAAGTATATCCACGTTTCTGCGTTCAACTGCGCGGTAATGGGTACGCTGTTCACGGTCTCCGGGAACGCGGCAGAAAACGCTGAGCTCAATACCTTCTGTAGCTTTGTCTGGGCTGGCGCAAAAGCCGGTATAGGCTTCATCATCGCGGCTCTGATACTAACCGCTGCGTACCGCAAGCTCAATTCAGCTAAGGTCCCTGCCTCGTTTAGAGGCTTCCCCGCGATGCTCGTATATCTCGGGATAATTTCTATGGCAGTATATTCTTTGAAATAATCAGATAAAATCACTGGAGAGAAAAAGAAATGAAATTCAGGAACAAGGGAAGGAAGATCTACAAGACCAAGGAGAAGAACTATTACGGTAAAAGTCCCGCGGGAAAAGCGTTTTCTGTCGGGCTGACCGTGCTTCTCATCGGCGGTATCGGGTTCCTCGGCTACAGCATTGCCGAGCCGATAGTCAATTACAACAAAAAGACCGGCGATCAGGCTGAGAGTTCGGTCGTTTCAATCGAACAGCCGAAGTCTCCCGTTGACCCCGATTACAGCGGGGAAGTCATAAACGTGGAACAGAACCTAAACATCGAGGTCTACAAGGCTGCGGCGCTTAGCGTCGAGGATATGAGCAACTCCACGACACTCAGCGCGGCACTTAATCGTATCCCGGCTGAGCAGGGGATAGAGTACATCGAGATACCGCTCAAGGCTCCCGGCGGGCTCGTCTACTACGATTCCGGAAACTACTACGCTCAGATGACGGGTGCTGTGCAGTCTGATCTCACGCTCGACGAGATAACGGGTATCGTCAGACAGAAGGGCTACAAGCCTGCGGCTATGGTGAGCACCTTCAATGACAATATCATTCCGGCATCGTTCCCGGAGACGGGGTATATCACTATCGACGACGGTTCGCAGTGGATAGACAATGACGTCGAGGCTGGCGGTAAGCCGTGGATGTCGCCGTTCCAGGCGGCGGCTGTGTCTTACGTCACTGATATCGTCAATGAGGTGTCCGTGGCGGACTTCGATAAGGTCATCTGCTCGGATTTCGTCTTCCCGCAGTTCCGCGACAGTGACGTGGAATACCTCGGCCCGACGGTAGTGAGCACAGACCGCTACTGGACGCTTATCCAGACGGCTAACCTCATGTATGACACTATCCTTAAAAACGGCTCGACTATGATGCTCGAGGTCAACGCTTCGGACGTTCTCAAGGGGAGCGACGATATACTTCAGGATATGCTGCTCGACGTGAATACAGTTATCCTCAACATCAACGTTGACGAGATAGAGTACGGCGTCTACACAAGCGAGACCGTCTATGAGTTTGACGGGACTGCTGCTGAAAAGGTCGATAAGATGCTCGGTCTTATCAGCGGAAAGCTCAAGGGGTTCAACGTCGCGGTGCGTATTTCCGGCACCGGCGTCAACGCTGAGGAGCTGCTCAAAGCAAAGGAAAAAATATCCGGTTACGGCTACAGCTCGTTCGTGATCGGCTGAAATAAGGCTGCGTATGCCACAAATACGTCCGACTATTCGGAGAACGGAGTTTCACATGGCAGAGAATTTCAAGGTCTCACTACAGAAGGTCATTGAAGAATTCAAGCTCGAGGTCATCTATATCCACAAGGACGCAGGAGAGATAATGATCGACGAGAACGATATCAACCGTCCCGGTCTTCAGCTCATGGGCTTTTATGAGTACTTCAACCCTGAGCGTATCCAGATCATCGGAAAAATGGAATTTGCGTACCTCTCCACTATCGACGAGAAGACACGCCGGGAGCGTCTCCAGCTCCTCTTCGCACAGCGTATACCTGCGCTCATCATTACCCGCGAACTGCCTTATTTTGCGGAAATGCTCGAGCTTGCAAAGGAATACGAGGTACCGCTCCTCAGAAGCAAGGAGAGCACGTCCAATTTCAGTGCGGGACTCATCGCGTTCCTCAACCTCAACCTCGCTCCCAGAATAACACGTCACGGTGTTCTTATCGAGATCTACGGCGAGGGCGTGTTCATCACCGGCGAGAGCGGCGTTGGTAAGAGCGAGACCGCTATCGAGCTCGTAAAGCGCGGACACCGTCTCGTTGCTGACGACGCCGTGGAGATACGCAAGGTCTCCAACATCAGCCTCGTGGGAAGCTCACCGGACAATATCCGCCACTTCCTTGAACTGCGCGGCATCGGTATCATCAATGCGCGCAGACTGTTCGGTATCGGTGCTGTTAAGCTCTCCGAGAAGCTCGACCTCGTCGTTGAGCTCGAGCAGTGGAATTCCGAAAAGATCTACGACCGTATGGGCGTGGACACTGAGTATGTCTCGCTGCTCGGCGTTAAGATACCGTCCCTCACCATACCCGTCAAGCCCGGACGTAACCTCGCTGTTATCCTTGAGGTAGCGGCTATGAACAACAGACAGAAGAAAATGGGCTACAATGCGGCGCGTGAGCTCCTCAACAGGCTTGGAATGGAGTCCGACCCCAAGGAGATCGTGCGCAACTACGACGCATTCTGATACATACAGACTGGAGGCAATATGCTGAATATAAACGAACTTACGCAGCTCTGCGGGGAGCTCGGGTGCCGTATAATCCCTGAGTGTACTCTGAGCGAGTATATAACCTTCCGTTTCGGGGGACCGTGCAGGGCGCTCATCGGGGTGAATTCTGCCGAGTCCGCCGCGAAGCTGCTGCGCTACCTCAAGGACGGCTCAGTTAAATACGGCGTCCTCGGGCGCGGGAGCAACGTTATCGTTCCCGATGAGGGCTTTGATGGCGTTATCCTGCTGTTCGGCAGTGATTTCGCGCAGATAGAGCTCGACGGAAATATCATGAAATGTCAGGCGGGTGCCCTTCTTGCGTCTGCCTGCGTACACGCGCAGCAGTCGTCGCTGAGCGGTCTGGAGAACCTTTTCGGTATCCCCGGGACTATCGGCGGGGCGCTCTACATGAACGCCGGTGCCTACGGCAGCGAGATAGCTGATGTTGTGGTCTCGGCTGAGTACATCGACTCCGACTGCAATATCAGGACCATTAACCGGGAGGACATGGACCTTTCGTACCGGCACAGCGTCTTCTCCGGGACAGACTGCGTCATAACCTCCGTTACTTTAAAGCTGCGCGAGGGTGACGCTGACAAGATAAAGTCTGCGATGACTGAGTGTATGTCCAAGAGAAGTTCCAAGCAGCCGCTCGATCACCCAAGCGCGGGAAGCACATTCAAGCGTCCGCAGGGCAGCTATGCGTCCCTGCTTATCGACCAGTGCGGGCTCAAGGGTCTGACCTGCGGCGGCGCTATGGTCAGCGAAAAGCACAGCGGGTTCGTCATCAACAAGGGATACGCGACCTGCGCGGACGTACTTGAACTTTGCGGAAAGATACAGTCTATAGTCAAGGAAAAGACCGGATATCAGCTCGAGCTCGAGCCGGTGATCCTCAGATAAGCGGAAAGGTGTTTTTATGGATCTTTTGATTGTGACCGGTATGTCCGGCTCAGGTAAATCATGCGTCATGGACGTTATGGAGGATATCGGCTATTACTGCATAGACAATATCCCGCCCATGCTTATAAAGCAGTTCGTGGAGCTGTGCAGACAGTCGGAATCCGACATTAAAAAGGTCGCTGTGGCGGTCGATATCCGCTCCGGGGATATGTTCACGGAGATATTCCGCTCGTGGCAGAAGCTGAAGGAGTCGGACGACATTAAGATAAAGATCCTCTTCATCGAAGCCAATGACGAGGTGCTTATAAAGCGTTACAAGGAGACCCGACGCAAGCACCCACTCGATGAGAGATTCAACGGCAACCTCCATGAGGCTATACGATATGAGTGGTCTCAGCTCTCGCAGATGCGCGAGATAGCCGATTATTACATAGAGACCTCGAACCTGACTTCGGCTCAGCTCAAGGAACAGGTCAAGGCGCTTTTCCTCGACCGCACCTCGGATTCGCTCATCATAAAGGTGATGTCGTTCGGGTTCAAGTACGGTGTTTCGACTGAGTCTGATCTCGTATTCGATGTGAGATGTCTGCCGAACCCCTTCTACATCGAGGAGCTGCGCGGTCACACGGGCTGTGAGGCGTGCGTGCAGGATTACGTCATGAGCTTCGAGCAGTCGCAGACCCTGCTGAAAAAGTTCGAGGATCTTGTGGATTTTCTGCTTCCGCTGTACGTTCAGGAGGGCAAGAGCCAACTCGTTATCGCCTTCGGGTGTACCGGCGGCAAGCACCGCTCCATTACCTTCGCGGAGCTCATGGCAAAGTACCTCACGGACAAGCAGTACAGGGTCCAGAAATACCACCGCGATATAACCAGAGATAAAAAAGTCTGAAAATATCCGCATACTTCTGTATGCGGATTATTCATGAACGGAGTTGATGAGATGTCTTTTTCCAACGACGTGAGAAAAGAGATCTGCGCCTCTATAAATGACAAGGACAAGCGCTTCGCCTGCCTTTACGGTATGATACTTTTCGGCAGGACCGCTGAGCCCGGACATATCTGCTTCCAGAGCGAGAGCCAGACCTCCGCGGAGATGTTCCGGACGCTATTTGAGAGCGTGCTGAAGTTTGCTCCCGAGTGTACCAGGAATACGCGCAGGAGCGGTTCTGTGCTTTATTCATACGACATTACAGCTCCTGATATACTCGCGGACGCTGCCCGCAAGTTTCGGCTCAAGGACGGGGCGCGTTCCATAGATCAGGAGATAATATCAACGAGCAGCCTCGGGGTATTTGCGGCAGGAGTGTTCCTCTCCTGCGGGAGCGTCAACGACCCGTCAAAGGAGTACCACCTCGAATTCACAGTCCCCGAAGAGGGACTTGCTGCGGAGCTCGTCATGCTGCTCGGAGACATCGGCGTCACTGCGGGAACTGTCCAGCGCAGGGGACAATATATCGTCTACATCAAGGGCAGTGAGTCTATCGAGGACACGCTGACCTTTATAGGCGCGCAGCAGTGTACGCTTGACCTCATGAACGTGAAGATCTTCAAGGACGTGCGCAACAAGGCTAACCGTATCGCGAACTGCGATTCCGCGAACATCGACAAGGTCGTCAACGCTGCTATGCGTCAGATCGAGGATATAAAGCTCATCGAACAGACTAACGGGCTCGACAGTCTGCCGTCCGAACTGCGCGAGGTCGCGGAGCTGCGTCTCGACAACATCGACATGAGTTTGCAGGAGATAGGGGAGAGCCTGTCCGTACCGATCAGCCGCTCGGGCGTGAATCACCGCTTTCAGCGGCTCGCGAAGCTCGCGGAAGAGATACGCGGGGGAGGTGCGTGATGGAACAGAACGGATTCGTAAACCTTCATCTGCATACTGAGTACAGTCTCCTGGACGGCGCTTGCCGGATAAAGGAGCTTTTTCCGCGTATAAAGGAGCTCGGGCAGACTGCTGTCGCTATAACCGACCACGGGAATATGTACGGGGCGGTGGAGTTCTGGAATGAGGCGCGTGCGAACGGTATCAAGCCCATAATCGGCTGCGAGGTGTATGTCGCGCCGCGCACCCGTCACGATAAAGATGGAAAGGCAGACAGCTCGCCGTATCATCTGGTGCTGCTCTGCGAGAACAACGAGGGATACCGGAACCTCGTGAAGCTGGTCTCGTTCGCGAGTATCGAGGGCTTCTACAACCGCCCCCGCGTTGACCGTGAGCTGCTTGAAAAGTACCACGGCGGGCTGATATGTCTGTCTGCGTGTCTTGCGGGTGAGATCCCACGGAAGCTGCTCAGCGGGAACTATGCTGCCGCGAAGGAGTGCGCGCTGTACTATCAGCACGTTTTCGGCAGGGAGAATTACTTCATCGAGGTTCAGGATCACGGTATCGGGGACGAGAAAAAGATACTGCCGCTGCTCTACAAGCTGTCGAGGGAGACGGGTATCCCGCTCGCGGCGACAAATGACTGCCACTACCTCAGAAAAGCAGATTCCGAGATGCAGAACATTTTGCTGTGTATCCAGACCGGCAAGACACTCGGTGAGCCGAACGGAATGAGCTTCGAGACGGACGAGTTCTATGTCAAGTCCGCGGACGAGATGGCGGCGCTGTTCAGGGGTCACGAGGAGGCGCTCGCTAATACTGTAAAGATCGCGGAGCGGTGCGATGTGGAGTTTGAATTCGGCGAGATAAAGCTGCCGAAGTTCACTATAGAGGGCGTCACTGACAACGAGGCTTACTTCCGCGAGCTTTGCCGCAGAGGTATGATCGAGCGCTACGGAAGTATGCCGCCGGCTGAGGTCACGGAGCGCATGGAGTACGAGCTGTCGGTCATCACGAAAATGGGCTACACGGACTACTTCCTCATTGTCTGGGATTTTATCCGCTATGCGCGCGGACATAATGTCCCTGTCGGTCCCGGGCGAGGATCGGGTGCGGGAAGTCTCTGTGCGTACTGTATCGGCATTACCGGTATCGACCCTATCAAATACAAGCTGCTTTTCGAGCGTTTTCTCAATCCGGAGCGCGTGAGTATGCCCGATTTCGATATTGACTTCTGTATCGAAGGCAGGCAGAGCGTCAAGGATTACGTCGTGAGAAAGTACGGCTCTGACAAGGTCTCCGAGATCATCGCATTCGATACGCTGAAGGCGCGTGCGGCTGTCCGCGACGTGGGCAGGGTGATGAATCTTCCATATCAGCTCTGCGATCGAGTTGCGAAGCAGATCGACCCGCGCGACACCCTCGCAAAGGCGCTGAAAAGCTCCGACGAGCTCGCGTCCCTGTACCGCACCGACAGGCAGGTCAGGAAACTCATCGACACTGCTCTGAAGCTCGAGGGTATGCCGCGGCATACGTCCACGCACGCTGCGGGCGTGGTGATCTCTGCTGTTCCGCTGAGTGACCTCGTGCCGCTCCAGAAGAGCGATGACACGATAATCACGCAGTACACGATGGGTGTGCTGGAGTCGCTCGGATTGCTGAAAATGGACTTTCTCGGGCTGCGAAACCTCACTATTATCCGTGACACGGTCAACGAGATACACCGCACAGAGCCTGATTTCAATATCAACGCAATCTCGCTCGATGACAGGGCGGTCTACGATATGCTATCCAACGGGGATACCGGGGGAGTGTTCCAGTTCGAGAGCGCAGGTATGACACAGAAGCTCATGGAGCTGTGTCCCGAGCGGCTCGAGGACCTCATCGTCGTGCTGTCGCTGTACAGACCGGGCCCGATGAAGTCGATACCGGTCTACATCGAGAACAAAAAGCACCCCGACCGTATATGCTACAAGCACCCGCTGCTCGAGCCGATACTTGCCGATACCTATGGGGTAATGGTCTATCAGGAACAGGTCATGGAGATCTGCCGGCGGCTGGCGGGATACTCTTACGGTCATGCGGACATCGTGCGTCGCGCTATGGCGAAGAAAAAGCATGAGGTCATGCTCAAAGAACGGGAGAGCTTCGTTGCGGGAGCTCGGCAGAACGGCGTACCTGCCGAGACTGCGGACTCCGTTTTCGATGAAATGGTGAGCTTTGCATCCTATGCGTTCAATAAGTCCCACGCAGCTGCTTATGCATACCTTGCGTACCAGACTGCGTACCTGAAATATCACTACCGCGGGCTTTACATGGCGGCGCTGATGTCAAGTGTTATGTCCTACACGGAGAAGCTCGCGGAGTATATCGACCTCTGCCGGACGAGCGGGATAGAAGTCCTCAAGCCTGACGTCAACAAGAGCATGAGGGGATTCACGTTTAGCGGCGGGAAGATGTATTTCGGTCTGCTCGCTATCAAGAATGCCGGGAGCGGACTGGCTGACCGTATCATCGCTGAGCGCTCGGCAAACGGCGATTTCAAGGGTTTGCAGGACTTCTGCGAGCGTATTGAGGGACGTGAACTCAACAAGAAGGCGCTCGAGAATATGATTAAAGCCGGCGCGTTTGACGGGCTGGGTCTCAACCGCAGACAGATGCTCGAAAACCATGAGGTCATTCTCGATATGGCTGGCTCGGGCTCGCGCGGGGTCATCGAGGGACAGCTCGACCTTCTTGGCGGCACTGATACCTCCGAGATGAATATGAAGATACCGTACCGGCAGGAATTCGAGTTCCGGCGGCTGCTCGCCATGGAAAAGGAGGCAACTGGTATGTACCTCTCGGGCAGCCCGCTGACTGAATTTGCCTATATAGCGTCGCTCATGCACACCAAGCGGATAAGCTCGGTGCTTTCAGGTGAGCCTCGCGACGGGGAGAAAGTGAAGCTGCTGTGTAACGTGCAGAGCGTAAAGCAGCACAACACCCGAAACGGCGATAAAATGGCGTTTATAACGGTTGCTGATGATTCCGGCGAGATAGAGGCCGTGGTCTTCCCGGACCTCTTCGCGGTGAGCGCGAACAGGCTCAGACAGGACAATATCCTGCTGCTGAGCGGGAAGATATCCGTCAAGGACGATTCTGTGACGGTGGTGTGCGATTCGGTCTTCGCTGATACAGACTTCGAGCGAATGACGGGGAACATGAAGCTCTGCATAAAGACGACCTCGGACAAAGCCTCCGTGCCGGAGCAGCTTGTCCGGATATGTGAGGAAAACCGCGGTACTACGCAGATATGCTTCTATCTGACCGACCGCAAGGCGACTGTCATGCCGAAAAAGCGGCTCTCGCTCTGCGTGAACGAAGCAAGCTACCGTGCGCTCGCGGAATGCTATGATCCTGCGCATATCGGGCTTATACATTAGATAATGCTAAAATTTTCAAAAAATCAGTAAATCCCCTTGACAAAGCAGCTGAAATTTAGTAGAATATATATGTATGGAATTATGCTTCCGCGGTGATCCCGCGTGAAGTTCATTATATGCATTTGCAGAATGGAGAATTATTATGATCAAGAAAATCGGTGTATTAACGAGCGGCGGCGACGCACCGGGAATGAATGCTGCTGTAAGAGCTGTTGTGAGAACTGCTCTCAGCAAGGGCATGGAGGTCTACGGTATTCGCAGGGGTTATGTCGGACTCATCACCGGAGATATTTTCAAAATGGACGCTTTCAGCGTTACTGATATTATCCATAACGGAGGTACTATCCTTTATACTGCAAGATGTCCCGAATTCAGGACTCCCGAGGGCGTTGCTAAGGCTAAGGCTAAGTGCGACGAACTCGGTATCGAGGGTCTCGTTGTTATCGGCGGAGACGGCTCCTTCAGAGGTGCTGCTGATCTTTCAGCACAGGGCGTGCTCTGTATCGGCCTTCCCGGTACTATCGACAACGATATCGCCTGCACAGACTACACTATCGGCTTCGATACCGCTATGAACACCGCTATGGAGCTTGTTGACAAGCTCCGCGATACCTCGCAGTCACACGACCGTATCTCTGTTGTTGAGGTAATGGGTCGCGGCGCAGGTCACATCGCTGTGAATACTGCTATTGCCTGTGGTGCTACTGATATCATCACACAGGAAGTTCCTTACGACCTCGATGCTATCGCGAACACGATGCTCGCTAAGAAGGCTAAGGGCAAGCAGAATTTCGTCGTTATCGTTGCTGAGGGCATAGGTCACTCCCAGGAGATCGCTAATATCCTCCAGGAGAAGACCGGTATCGAGTCCAGAGCTACTATCCTCGGTCATGTTCAGCGCGGCGGTTCGCCTACGCTCAGAGACCGCGTTGAGGCTACGAGAATGGGCTACTACGCTGTAGAGCTCCTCGAGCAGGGTATCGGCAACCGCGTTGTCGGTATCAAGAACAGCCAGATCGTTGACTACGATATCCAGGAGGCTCTCTCCATGACTAAGCCTTATGACGAGAAGCTCCACCACATCGCAGAAGAGATCGCATTCTGAGTAAAAACGGCGCCTGTTCGTCATGGACAGGCGCTTTTCTTTTATTCAAATCTGCTCATTATCAGCTTCGGGCTCCCCTCCGTGGAGTAGACCCATTCGGTGATGTGTCCGCTCTCGGTGAAGTACCTGAATCTGGCAGGAGTGGGCTTTTCCTCGCCGGTATCGACGATGACCAGCTTTATCTTCATTTTTTCGGGGATAACTGCTTTTATGTAGACGCTCACGCTCTGACCGGCGGTCATGCCCTCCTTCGGCTCGGCAAGTCCCGCAAGGTTTGGTGCAAGCTCTACGAATATTCCGTAATCCTCGACGGAGCGCACTATACCCGAGACTGTCTCGCCGGCGTGGTACAGGGATGCGTTATCGAGCCATGTTCCGAGCAGCTCCTTATGGGAAAGGCATATCCTGCCGCAGTCCACTAACCGCACGACTGCGCGTATGAGCTGACCTACCGTAAAGCGGTCGGCGGGGTGGGAGATGCGCGACACTGATATCGCGTCGATCGGTATGAGCGACGGCAAGCCGCAGCCGATGTCCACGAAGCAGCCGAACTGCTCAAGGTGCGTCACTCGGGCTTCAATGATGTCTCCGACTGTTAGTCGGGTGATGTAGTCCCTCATGCAGTCCTCTTGTGCGGCACGTCGGGAGAGGTGCGCGGTAAGGTGTCCGTGCTCGTCGGTGACGAGTTTTTCCACCTTGAAACAAACATATTTGTTGACCCGTGAGATCAGTGCGATGTCACGGGTCGTTCCGTCTGAAATGCCTATCGCGCCCTCCTCGCGGGGGATAACTCCTTCTCCGCACGGCAGATCTACTATAAGGTCGTGGGAACTGCTGCATACCGCTGCTCGCGCTTCGAGTATAATGCCCTGCTCCATAGCCTCCGCAAGTCCCTCGGCAGATGAGATATACCGCTGATTTTCGGGCTCTGAGAAAAGGCAGCCCTCAGGTCTGTAGTCCATATTTTTACCTCCGTCATTTGATACGCCGTCTCCGGTCTGATGATAAATTCTATGCGGCTGCGGCGGAGGTTATGACTCATCTGATATTGAGCCCGCCCATTGCGTTGAGCAGTGCACTGACGTTTTCAAGGCTGCTGTCGTCGCAGACGATACACGCTGTAGTCTTGCGGCTGCGTGCAGGCTCGGGGATAACGTCCTCGCAGGCGGGAGATTCGAGCACTGCTGTGAGGTAATTGTGCGTGGTGACGGCTGTTGGTATGACTGTGTATATACTCCCGCCGCGAAGCTTCCGGGCTTTGTCGGAGGTCTTGTTATACATCATATTTGTCGAATATACGCTCTGTACGCTCTCCCTGATACGGCGAAGGGCAAGCTCGGCTATCTCTGGGCAATCAAATTCTGCTGAAATTTTGGTTATCATTATTCTGTTCCTTTCAAATTTTGTATGGGTTCAATATGTTTTGATATCAGTTTTTATAATTTTTCCACAAAAACAAAAAAATATACGCTCTATATATTGATTTGAGACTGATTTTGGGGTATAATGTTATTTGCACGATTTTCGGTTTTTGTAAGGGAGGGGATAGTTTTGGACATCAGACCCGAGGATATTCTGACAATGAAAAAGAACCATCCCTGCGGCTGCAATGAGATGTTCGTTATCCGCGCAGGTATGGATTTCCGGCTCAGATGCGTCAAGTGTTCAAGAGAATTCATGGTCCCCAGAAGCAAGATCGAAAAGAGTATCAAAGCTATAAAGCACGCTGATGAGGGTTAGCGCTCCCGAGCATTTT
This sequence comes from Ruminococcus sp., assembly GCA_016288815.1. Taxonomy (GTDB): domain Bacteria; phylum Bacillota; class Clostridia; order Oscillospirales; family Ruminococcaceae; genus Ruminococcus. Next base: position 13,277 of record JAEELF010000060.1, on the reverse strand, counting down.
CGTATTATAATGTAAAGGAGTTTCCCACTTGTTTGAAAAACTATCTGTAATGGAGGAGAAGTACGAGGAGATAAGCTCACGGCTCTCCGACCCGGACATTGTCAGCGATAATAAGCTGTATACACAACTCATGCGCGATTTCAAGAGCATGACGCCTATCATCGAAAAATTCAGGGAATACAAAAAAGCCGAGGCTTCCTTCAATGAGGCGAAGGAACTGCTCGACGGCGGCGGTCTCGACAAGGACTTCAAGGAAATGGCTCAGGCTGAGCTCGAGGAGTCTCGCGAGGCTATGGATACCTGCACTCAGGAGCTCAAGGTGCTCCTCCTGCCAAAGGACCCGAACGACGACAAGAACGTCATCATCGAGATACGCGGCGGCGCAGGCGGCGAGGAGGCTTCGCTCTTCGCAAATTCCCTCTACCGTATGTACACCATGTACGCAGAAGCACGCGGCTGGAAGCAGGAGGTGCTCAGCGCCAATCCTACAGAGCTCGGCGGCTTCAAGGAGATCAGCTTCTCCATTGAGGGTGACGGTGCTTATTCACGCCTTAAATTCGAGAGCGGAGTTCACCGCGTACAGAGAGTTCCCGAGACTGAGTCGCAGGGACGTATCCACACATCGACAGTTACCGTGGCTGTTCTTGTCGAAGCCGACGACGTCGAGCTCGAGATAAACCCCACGGATCTGAAAATAGATTATTTCCGCGCAAGCGGCGCCGGCGGTCAGCATATAAATAAAACAGAGTCTGCCGTGCGTATAACCTACCTCCCGACAAATGTGGTCGTGGAGTGTCAGGACGAAAGAAGTCAGCATAAGAACAAGGATAAGGCAATGAAGATCCTCCGGTCGAGGGTCTATGAAGCAATGCAGGAGGAACAGAACGCTAAGATCGCGTCGGAGAGAAAGAATCAGGTCGGCACTGGCGACCGCTCCGAGCGTATCAGGACCTACAATTATCCGCAGGGACGTCTCACCGACCACAGGATAGGGCTCACTATCTACCGGCTCGAGGATATCCTCAACGGAAATCTGGACGAAGTATTTGACGCTCTTGCGACCGCTGATCAGGCTGCAAGACTGGCAGATCAGGAAGCGTAATCTGTATGGAAACTTTATTGCTTAGCGATAGTGAAGAACAGCTCGAAATAGCCGCGAAGCTCATTCAGGACGGCGAAATAGTAGGCATACCTACGGAGACTGTGTACGGTCTCGGAGCCGACGCCTCCAATGAGGAAGCGGTCAGGAGCGTTTTTGCGGCAAAGGGCAGACCTGCCGACAATCCGCTGATAGTTCATCTCGCTTATTTCTCCGATGCGGAGAAATATACTAAACATATCCCGAAGCTCGCGTACCGGCTCGCAGGACATTTCTGTCCCGGTCCGCTTACTATCGTGCTGCCCAAAAACGACAGGATACCTATGGTCACCTCCGGCGGTCTTGATACCGTCGGTATCCGTGTGCCCTCACACCCGGTCATGCACCGCATAATTGAGCTCTCAGGCTGCCCGATAGCTGCTCCGTCGGCTAATGCGTCGGGCTATCCCAGTCCCACGACTGCAAAGCACGTCATCTCCGATATGGACGGCAAGATAGCCGCTGTAGTTGACGGGGGACAGTCCGAATACGGCGTGGAATCCACTGTTATCGCTATTGAGGACGAGGACACTGTACGCATACTGCGTCCCGGCTGCGTAACGAGAGAGATGCTGCTGAAGCACTGCGGGAACGTCATCATCGACCCAGCTATCCTCCACGAACTTGCGGAGGGTCAGACGGTTGCTTCGCCGGGAATGAAGTACAAGCATTACTCCCCGAAAGCTGATATTATCATGGTCGAGTCCTCGCTGGAGGATTTCACCGACTACGTCGGCAAAAAAGGCGGGGACGAGGTCTTTTCGCTCATATTTGACGGCGACGAGAAGGCTTTTCCTTACAGACATATGACATACGGCGGAGACAGCCTCTCTCAGGCTCATCTGCTCTTTCAGCGCCTGCGTGAGCTCGACGACATCGGCGCAGAAAGGGTGTACGTTCGCGCTCCGCAGGCAGACGGCGTAGGATTGGCAGTATATAACCGCCTCATCAGGGCGGCAGGATTCGAGGTGATAAGGATATGAACAGTCTTGACGGAGTTATGGTCGTAGGTCTGACGGGTCAGACCGGCGCCGGCAAAAGCACGGTCTCACGCGTTTTCGCAGAGAACGGGTTTGCTGTCATAAATGCGGACAACGTTGCGCGCAAACTCGTCGAGAAGGGGACCAACTGTCTCGGTGAGATAGAGGACCTTTTCGGTCATGAGGTGCTCAACGAGGACGAAACTCTCAACAGACGCGCCCTTGCGGGGATAGTTTTCTCCGAGCGCTCCAAGCTCGAAATGCTCAATTCTATTATGTATCCTTATATCACCGGGGAGATCCTCAGGCAGATAAAGGCGCATTCTGTAAAAGGGGAGAAGCTCATTCTGCTCGACGCTCCGACGCTATTCGAGAGCCGTGCCGATGACTTCTGCGAGATAATAATTTCTGTCCTCGCAGACCCCGAGATACGCAAGGAACGGATAGTCGCGCGGGATCAGCTCACGCCCGATCAGGCTCAGAAGCGTATGAATTCCCAGCTCGATGAGGAATTCTTCCGCAAGCACTCCGATTACATAATCAAAAACAACACCTCGATGGATACGGTCAATGAGATATCCAAGGAGGTGTCCGACAAGATAAAGGACTACTACCGCAACAATTTCAGTCCGGTAGGGTACAAGCGATGCGAAGAAAGGAGCAATACAAATGTCGGATAAAAAAGACGAGATCAAGGAATTAAAGGAAAAACTCTTGCTTCAGAGGAAAAACGGCATCCGCCGTATATCCGGAGAGGAGCTCGCGAAGTGTGATGCTTTCTGCGAGGAATACAAAAAGTTCATGGACGCTGCCAAGACTGAGCGTGAAGCAAATGCAGTCATAATAGAGCTCGCCAAGAAGAACGGCTACAAGGAGTACAAGTCCGGTATGAAGCTCAGCGCCGGTGACAAGATATATCGCAACAACCGCGGCAAGGCTGTCATTCTCTCCGTGATAGGAAAAGCTCCTATCTCTGAAGGCGTAAGGCTCTGTGCGGCGCATATCGACTCCCCGAGGCTCGACCTCAAGCAGAATCCGGTCTACGAGGACACGGAGATGGCTTACTTCAAGACCCACTACTACGGCGGTATAAAGAAGTATCAGTGGACCGCTATCCCGCTTTCGCTCCACGGCGTTATTATCAAGGCTGACGGTACGACTGTCACTGTAAGGATAGGCGAGGAAGAGTCCGACCCTGTATTCTGCGTGACTGATCTTCTTCCGCACCTTGCGGCTGAGCAGATGAAAAAGCCGCTCGCGACCGGTATCACTGGTGAACAGCTCAACGTCCTCATAGGTTCGCGTCCGTTCAAGGACGATGAGTCCAGCGAGGCTGTGAAGCTCGCGATACTGAACCTCCTCTATGAGAAGTACGGCGTTACGGAGTCTGATTTCATTTCCGCGGAGCTCGAGGTAGTTCCAGCGTTCAAGGCTAAGGACATCGGCTTCGACAGGAGCATGATCGGCTCCTACGGCCACGACGACAGAGTGTGCGCTTATACCGCTCTTGCGGCTACTATGGAGTGCGAGGCTCCTGAGCATACTGTAGTCACTGTCCTCACTGACAAGGAGGAGATCGGCAGCGACGGTAATACGGGTCTCTGCTCGTCTTACCTCGAGTACTTCATCTACGATATCGCTGAGGATCTCGGCTCAAACGGCAGGGCTGTGCTCTCCGCTTCGCAGTGTCTCTCTGCTGATGTCAACGCTGCTTTCGACCCGACCTTCGCTGATGTGAACGAGAAGAACAACTGCGCTTACATCAACAGGGGCGTGGTCATCACCAAGTACACGGGCGCACGCGGAAAGTCGGGCACGTCCGATGCTTCTGCTGAGTACGCTGGCAGGGTAAGGCGTCTCCTCGACAAGAATGACGTAGTATGGCAGACAGGCGAGCTCGGTAAGGTGGACGCAGGCGGCGGCGGTACGGTCGCTGCATACATCGCCAATCTCGACGTTGACACTATCGATCTCGGCGTTCCGGTGCTCTCCATGCACGCGCCCTTCGAGATCGTTTCCAAGCTCGATACCTACATGGCTTACAGAGCATTCAAGGTCTTCATTGAAGATTAAATAATAAGAGCTTCTGAGTTCGCTCAGAAGCTCTTTTTTCGCTTATTGCAGGTATTTTCGGTCGGGGTCGTCGTCAACGGTGTAGCCGTCGATGTCGATTATATTCCCGGAGGCGCCTTTGTTGTGCTCGTTTATGGCGCGGGCGATGTAGATGTTGTACGCGCCGAGCAGTATCAGTGTGACGCCGATTATTATTCTGGCGACTGTCGCCGCACTGAACGGATTGAACATCATGAACACTCCGATAACTGTGATGGCTATTCCAAATATCATGCCAAATAGCCGCTTGTCGGAGCCTTTCTCGGACTTCAGCGCCTTTCCTATCTGCACTGCGCCCCAGATGATGAAGCCTAAACCGCCGAATATCGCGAGTCCAAGTGCTATGATCTTAGGGGCGAGTATCACTATCACGCCGATGATGACCCCTGTCACGCCGCCCGAAAGGAAGCTCCCTCCGTCTCCGGAGAACAGCGCCGGGACTATCATAAGTGAGCACGATACTATTATTATCATGCCCAGCGCAACGAATATCCACGTCAGGACCTTCGGGAAAAACGCCAGTATCAGTCCTGTCATTATGAGGGCTATCGCCTTCGCGATGTAGCCTGCATTGCTGATCTTCATATTTACCTCCTATCTGCTCAGCACCGAGAGGTACCTGAGCGAGAGACGGCGTATAAAGCCGGATTCTTCGTATATCTTAGCTGAAAGTGTATCCACGAACTTCCGGCACGCTTCTGCGTCGGCGGTCTCTGCGCTGCGCTGTCCGAAGCTCGAACGCAGGGCTGTGTCCATGAATGCGGTGAATTCTCCCTCGGGGAAGCGTCTGCCGTTTTTGCCGCAGCACCGATCCTCGACCTGCTTTGCGAATTCAACGTAGCCTATGCCGTTCTGCTTTATGCCGACTGTGCCGAGCAGCTTCACTGCGTAGGCGTACATATGAGCTATCCTGCGGGCATTGGAGCCAGTGGTGAAGCGTTTTTCGCGAAGTTTTAGTGCCAGGCAGCGCCTCAGCAGTATAATGCACACTGCTGCTGCGATTAGCGTTACTGCGATAAGCATCTTCTTGACGAAGCCCGGCACCTTTATGCTGCCGGCACCGTTTCCGGAACGTATTACTGGGGCTGAGGTCGCGGGGAGAGCAGTCGTTGCGGTCGCTTTGGTTGTGACCTGATGCGCGCGGGTCGTGGCTTCTCTGCTGCCGGAGGAGGTCGCGAGAGTCGTACCAGACGCGGCGACCGTAGTGGTGACAGTGGACTTATTAGTGGTCGAGGCGGCAGTGGTCTGCTTGGGCTTGTTGGTGTCTATCGACTGGTTGGAATAACCGGCGGTGAACTCAAAGGGCACCCAGCCGTAGCCGTCGAGGTAGACCTCAGCCCAAGCGTGGCTGCGGTTGTCCTTGACGTTTATCGTGTATGAGCCGTCTTTGTTTTTTGAGGAGCTGCTGAAATCGTCGCCGACTATGATGTAGCCGGTCGCATAGCGGGCGGGTATGCCTGCCATTCGTGCGAGAAGAACGCCCGAGGAAGCAAAGTGCGTACAGTAGCCCTTCTTGTTCTCAAGGAGGAAGTAGTTGACGAAATCGCGGTTGCCGGGAGTCTTGCCCGGGTCGAGGGAATAATCAGTCTGCTGGGCGATGCGCTCTCTTATCTCCTGCAGTAGAATGACCTTTTCTGCTGCGGAATTAGCGGTGTCTGCCTTGCTGAGAATGTCGGAATAAGCCTCTCTGACCTCGTCCATATTGTGGTTGTCAGGCACTTGCAGGTAGTTGTCGTATACGAACTCCCTGTATCTGCTTTCGAGCAGGAGAGCCATTATCGCTTTGCCGTCCGAATACATTGAGCTCGTGTAGCCCTGGACAGTGGTATCGACTGTGAACAGTCCGCTGTAGCTGAACAGGTCGTTATCGTCGCAGTATTCCTTGATGTCGCTGTACCAGTTCTTGTCGGTTATCGAATCGAGCGAGAACGTCAGTCTGTTGGAGACGTCGAGGGACGGAGCGACATATGCCGCCGAGACTGGCATGAATTTATAGGAGTACTCGTCCGAGGAGCCGCTCTTGGAGGAGACTGTGCTGTCGCGGTAGTAGGTGAGCTCTCCCATGCTGTCGGTGCCGTAGGGCGCGAAGTTCTTGTCCTCCTTCAGCTTGGAGATTATCCATACGGTCATCTCGTTGCTCGGGGAGCTGATATACTTTGACATAATGCACGGGAAGTCCTGTGCGTAGACGCCGTATTCTTCGAAATCGCCGAAGATGTCGTCGCTGTACACGGAGGAGTCGAGGTCGTTCCACTGGTTGCTGCCATAGACCGCACCGGTATAGCTTTTTAGGTAGACGGCGCCGTCGTATTTGCGGTCAAAGGTGCAGATAAGGTCCGTCGTATTCTTGTAGCGGACGTGATCCTGCGTGCCAAGCTTGTGGTCGTCAAAACTGAAGTCGAAACCGAACGCCTTGGAAAGTCCGGAGACGCTCTCAAGAAAATTGTCGAAGGAGAAACTGTCAAACGCCTCGCTGATATCGCGGCGCTTCTGGTTTATCTCGTCGCTGCGCTCGTAGTCGGTGGCTCTCATTACTGCGAGGGACATTCCCGATATGATGAGTACGCAAGCCATTACGACAAGTCCGCACTCCTCGGTGACCTTGAGTTTCATTTGCTTCTTCGGGAAGAACAGGTTGTCGCGCCGGACAAATCCTCCGATACCGCCGACGTATTCCCCGCCGTCTATGGTAGACATCGCCATGAGCGCGAGCCAATATGCTACGGTCATGATGCCCCAGAAAAGCGGTATCTCGATGCCGTTGTAAAGTCCCACCTCGAGGATAGGAAAACTGATGAGCAGCGGGAATATCGGGTTAGGCTTATATATGGTGAAAAAATAGATGATTATCGCCAGCAGCCAGACGGCAAAAATGAGGAACGTGGTGACGTATTCCTCCTCTAAGCGCGGCTTCAGATATTTGTAGTAGCTGATGTTCGTGTGGAATGAGGTGCTGTAGACGACGTTGTAGATGTACTCAAAGCCTTTGGTCAGCTCGTCGAATCTTCGGTACGCTGAGACTCCGAATGCTATTATCGAGCCGAGTATCAGCCACAGCGCCTTCCTGCCGATGAGGGACAGCGTTATATACACTGCCGAGAGCAGGATACACGTCACGCCGAACTTGATCTCGTCGTATACGAGATCGAACATTCCGAGGAATGAGAATATTACTGAAAAATAGCCGGCTATCGCAATGCATACGGCAAGCGGCTTCCGGATATTCGGCCGCTTGTTCCGAACGGACATCACGATGCTGTCACAGATAGCAACACCGTTACTGTTGCCCTGGAGCTTCTTACTCATATCGTATCCTTTATAATTCTATGTCCTTTATCGAAGATGATATCCTGCCTATGATGACGGGTATCGTATTTACGGAAGCGTGGGAGAAGATGTCCCGGTCTGCTTCTTCAACTGTTTTTAAAACTATGACTGCGTTCCTGATATCCGCGTCGAGCTCGGTGTCCATATAGTCGATGACAGGGTGGTCGGGCTTCGAGGTGATGAACGTGAATGAGGAGACGGAGATGTCAGGGTTGTCACTGAGATAGTCCTCAGCAGGCTGACAGCCCATGTCGTCGCGGACAGAGTTTATTATGCCTCGGACTGCGGCTGAAAGTGAATCGGGGGAGGTTATTCGGTACTCGACGAACGTGCCGACGTGTCCGTTGAAGCAGACAAGCGTGTGTATACGCTCATTTTCGAGCATGAACTGCGATATCGAGACCATTGCCTCTATCATTGTATCAAAGATAGGGAGGGTGTACTCGGAGTACTCATAGCCCTTTAGATCGAGGAAGATGACCGACGGCACATCAACAGGGAGGCTGTAGTCCTTGACGATGAATTCGTCCTTCTTGGAGCTCAGCTTCCAGTGTATGCGGTTCAGCTTGTCGCCGGGGATATAGTCGCGGAGGTCAAATACCTCGGAGGGATCATCACCGGGGCGGTTCTCGGAGAAGATATCGCTCTCCTCGTCTATCCTGCCTGTGAATACGACGCTGCCGCCTATCTCCTTGCCCTCGGGCATTACAGAGACCTGCGTGGAGATGCCCTTGCCGACCTTGAAGCGGAAGAGCCGGAGCGGGTCGTATATCTTGATAAAACGGCAGCTTATCTTGATTATCCCGCAGAATTTTGAGTTCATCTGGAACGTCATGCGCTGGGTGTTCCTTGCCTGTATCGGCATATGCAGGACGAAGCAGTTTATCTCGTTGTTGAAGACGTTGTAATAGTCTATGGTCGCCTCTGCCTTTCCGATAGGGAGGAAGCTGCGGTTGGTCAGGCAGATCTGTACGGGGAAGTTCTCTTCCTTGGAGACGGTGTCGCTCTTTACGGCGAATTCGACCTTTATCAGGAACTTCGTGATAAGCAGGAATATGAACATCAGCACCGGCAGCGCTATCATTATGACGAGCAGCACCAGCGCGAAATCCCAGATGTACAGGATATAGAAGGCGGCACATACCAGTATCAGTGCGATGAAAAGCAGCTTTGTCAGGATCATTGCGCTTACCTTTGCGGTGCGGCGATGCCCGGCACTGGTACGGACTTTATCACGCCGTCTATGACTGTCTTGGCTGTAAGGTCAGCCAGCTTTGCCTTGGAATTGAGGATTATGCGGTGCTCAAAGACGTCAGAGCAGATGAATGATACGTCGTCGGGGATAACGTAGTCGCGCCCCATTGCCACTGCTATGCCCTTTGAGAGCTGCATGAGGGCGAGAGTTCCTCGCGGGCTGACGCCGAGCTTGAGCATGGGGTCCTTTCTGGTCGCGGCGGATAGCGCTACGATGTACTCGTATATCCTGTCGTCAACGTAGACGTTTGAGATGTACTCCTGCATTCTTATCAGTGACGCAGAATCCGCTACGGGACGGACCTCGTCGAGCGGGTTGGCGTTGTACTTGGTCTTCAGTATCGAGACCTCGCCGCTGAAATCCGGATAGCCCATGCTGAGCTTTATCATGAAGCGGTCGAGCTGGGAATCGGGGAGATTGTGTGTTCCGGCAGAGCCTATGGGATTCTGCGTGGCGATGACGGTATAGGGCTCGGGGAGCTTGTATGTACTGCCGTCAACGGTTATGCTCTTTTCCTCCATGAGCTCGAGCAGCGCGGACTGCGTTTTGCTCGAGGTACGGTTGATCTCGTCGGCAAGGAAAAGGTTGCAGAAGGCAACTCCCGGGCGGAATTCGAAGGTGTTCTTGGTCTTATTGAAAACAGAGAAGCCGGTGACGTCGGACGGGAGAACATCAGGGGTGAACTGCATACGGTTGTGCTCGAGGGAGAGCGCCTTTGAAAAGGCGAGCGCAAGGGTGGTCTTGCCGACACCGGGGATGTCCTCGATAAGGATATGTCCCTTGCAGAGTATCGCAAGCAGTACCTTTATGATGATGTCGTCCTTGCCGATAACGGCCTTTTTTACTTCTTTGACGATCTGGTTGATCTGCTGAGTGTAGATTGTGTTGTCCATAGTTTTCTCCTGTAAATATCATATATACAATTATTATAACATTTCTGGGGTGTATTTGCAAGAGCGAATAAGCAAAAAATTTGCAAAACAGGGCTTGAAATCTCCTGAGGGAAGTGGTATAATTCTGTGTGGCGGACTATTACCGGCTATAACGAGATAGTATCGCTGACATTATTGACACCGCACGTAGAGTGTGGTATATTATATATAGCCTACAGGAAATATAGGATAACATACAAAGGGAGAGAATAAATATGAAAAACAATGAACGCATCAAACTCAGGAAGCTCACGCTCGCGGCGCTGCTCGCAGCATTCACCTGCGTTGCGACCTTCCTGATACAGATACCTACCCCGACCAAGGGCTACGTCAACCTCGGCGACAGCCTTGTCAATATCTCGGCGTGGCTGCTGGGTCCGGTATACGGAACTGCTGCTGCCGGCATCGGCTCCGTGTTCGCTGACGTCGTTACCGGATACATCATTTACGCACCGGCGACGCTCGTGATAAAGGCGCTCATGGCTGTCGCTTCGTTCTTCACGTTCAAGACAGTCAGCAAGAAGATCACGGGCGCTTACGCAAGGATCATCGCGGCTGTTGCTGCTGAGCTGATAATGGTCGCGGGGTATTTCGCTTACGAGGCTGTGCTCTACGGCTCTATGGCTACGGCGCTCCTTGGTATCCCGGCAAACCTCGTACAGGGCGGAATGAGCATCGCTATCTCGGTAGCTGTATATGAGCTCGTGCTCAAGCGTGTTCCGAAACTTATATAAGATGCAAAAATGCACCGCATTTGCGGTGCATTTCTTTTTATTCGGTGATCTTTCTTGCTTCGATGTAGAAGCGCTTGTCCTCGGCGTGACCCATGGAGAAGGTCTTGCGGGGGAGGGCGCCGTCTGCGATGACGGTCGGGAAGAGCTGGGATTTGTCCATGTCGGGAAGAATGAACGCGATACCGCTGTGCTTGTCCGCCAGAGACTTGACTGTCTCGGCGCCGTGGATATAGTCTATCTTGCCGCCGTTTGCCTTGATATAGCCGTCAAGGAAATTCTGGAGCGAGCCGACCGACAGGTTCGAGGACTTCTTCGTGATATACAGCTTGCGCTCGACGTTCCCGCACTTCATGATGAGGTACTGATCGGACTTTTCAGTCTCGGAAAGTCCGAGGGCGTCGGTCAGCTCAGCGATGAGCATCGCGTTGTCAACATCGTACACAAGGCGGTGTATAGCCTCAAACTGAAGGGCAGGGGAGTGGAGGTTCACAATCTCAGCGAGTGCATAGCGGGCGGGGTGGTTCGAGAAGTCCTTGTCCGGGGCAGACTTCTTGAGTTGCTCGTAGAACTCCTTTGCGGTAGCGAGGGAGTGGTTTCCGTCGCCCATTGCGTAGAGCAGCACGGGAGTGTCTTTAAGATCGTACTTCTTCGCGAAGGCTGAAGGGTCAGCGAGGGCTGAGAGTGCTTTGTCAACAGCTTCCTGAGCCTCAGCGCCGAGCAGATATCCCTTTATGCTGCCGCCGTTCTGCATGAGCTGGAAGTCGTACAGCTTCTCGTCGGATTTTCCTGCAATGGGCTCGATGACTGTATTATCAGGGTCGTCGATGAGTATCATGATGTGCGGGAGCTCGAGCTGTGCGCCCTGACGCACCTTGATCCTCGGAGGGATACGCTCGATGACAGTCGCTTCGGTCGCGCGTACCTCGGACGTACTGCCCTTAGAAAAATCGTACTTTTCGAGGTCGATAGCACCGACGATGCCCTGACGGAGTATGCCGTTGCCCTGCGTGCGCTCAACGTAGATCATGGCGTCCTTATATTCCTCGAAAATGCCGTCAGACAGGTATTTATCCATAGACTTGTGGATATTTTCTATCCGCTCGGAAACGTCGCTGTCCTCGAGGTAGAGCTCGGGGAGAATGAGGTTGAGGGTAGACGGCGCGCTGCCTACGTTCGCATAGACCTCGTCCCAGTATTCAGGCTCACTGGTGTACTGGTCGCAGGCGATGACCGACCATTTGTTCATGTCCTGTCCCTTCGGGAGCAGTATATCGGCGTTGTGGAATGCAGTTGAGTTCATATTCAGTTCTCCTTTATTTCATGCATAAATTTTTTCAATTCCTGGTTAAGTCGGGAGACTGGCAGTCCTACCACGTTGAAGTAGTCGCCGTCTATCTTGTCGATGAGCAGCGAGCCTTTGCCCTGTATGCCGTATCCGCCGGCTTTGTCGTATGGCTCGTCCGTTGAGATGTACCACTGTATGTCCTCGTCGGTAAGCTCGCGGAAGGTGACGTCCGTCATGACCGAGAAAGAGGCGAGTTTTTCCCTGTAAATGATAGCACAGCCTGTAACGACCTGATGGGCGCGTCCGGAGAGAAGCTCAAGAAACGCACGGCATTCAGCTGCGTCCTTCGGCTTGCCGAGGATATGACTGTCGCATATCACGGTCGTATCGCAGCCTATCACTACGCTGTCCGGGTACTTCATGGAGGCTGAATCCGCCTTCAGCTGGGCGAGGTACTCCGAAGCCTTGAACAGTCCTACTGTCGGAGGGAGGGTCTCATTACAGTCGGTGGAGACCGCCGTAAAATCTTCGGTTATCAGGGACATCAGCTCACGTCTCCTCGGGGAAGCCGAGGCGAGTATTATATTCACGCTGTCACAGCCTTTCTTCTTCATATGAGCGCCTTATCGCTCCTGACGCTCAGTATAATATTACCACAGCCGGCTCCGTATGTCAAGCACAGCGGGGCGTTCTTTATGCTGGAAATGCCCGGAAAATGGTCGGTTGACAAAAATTTACCAAAATTTCATGAAAAATATCTCTGAAGTACTTGAAAAATCCTGCGGGATAGTGTAAAATATATTTGTAAGGTTGTTATTGGATTAACAACCGGGCAATTTTTATGTATCTTATTACGAAAGGATGTCATACCAATGGCAGGATTAAACAAGGTCACAGTTGAAGACATTAACGTTAAGGGCAGAAAGGTGCTCGTAAGAGTTGATTTCAACGTTCCTATGAAGGACGGCGTTATCACCAATGACAACCGCATTCAGGCAGCTCTCCCGACTATCAACAAGCTCGTTGAGAACGGCGCAAAGGTAGTTCTTTGCTCTCACCTCGGCAAGCCGAAGAACGGTCCGGAGGCTAAGTTCTCTCTCGCTCCCGCTGCTGCAAGGCTCGGTGAGCTCGTAAACACCAAGGTCACTTTTGCTGCTGACGATACTGTTGTCGGCGACAACGCAAAGAAGGCTGTTGCTGCTATGAACGACGGCGAGATCGTTGTTCTTGAGAATACACGTTTCCGCGGCAATGAGGAGACCAAGAACGGCGAGGAGTTCTCCAAGGAGCTCGCAGACCTCGTTGACGGCGAAGTTTTCGTAATGGACGCTTTCGGTTCAGCTCACAGAGCTCACGCTTCCACAGCAGGCGTTACCAAGTTCGTCAAGGAGACAGCAGTAGGCTATCTCATGCAGAAGGAGATCCAGTATCTCGGCAACGCTGTTGAAGTTCCTGAGCACCCGTTCGTTGCTATCCTCGGCGGCGCTAAGGTTGCTGACAAGCTCAACGTTATC
>JAEELF010000059.1 GCA_016288815.1 Ruminococcus sp. | reverse complement strand
GTGAAATCAATCCTGTTCAATAACGCTTGCGTTATTACTGCGCATTTTATACTCTTGCTTGAGTTCTTCCTTCTACTTTAATTCAAAGGATTCTCAAGGGTCGTTACTTTTTCTTGCATTGTTCAATTTTCAAGATACCGTTTGTCATCCATAGCGGGTGAACACTTTTATTATACCACATTCTCCACGGCTTGTCAATAGCTTTTATAGAAATTTTTGTGGGTGTCACACCGGACGACTTAATTATTATACCACAGGCGCAGCGGGTTGTCAACTCAAAGATTCAAATAGTCTCCGGCAATATTTTGTCGCTTTTGCACAAGCGGTCACGCACAGACACAATTCTCCCCTTCGGCAAGGGTTGATTTTTAGTGTGGGGCGTATTATAATAGAATGGAAGGAGTGAATTGTATGCTGCTGAAAAGAAATGAATTGGTCAAGGATCTGAGGCGTTTGCGCGAGGTGTATCTCGTGGACTGCCCTGAGGAGATAAATGTACATAAGTCCCTGCTGGTGCGCGCCGCCGAGCTCGTTCGCAGAGTCTCGCCGGAGTCCGCCGACTTTTTCTCTGATGTGTTCGACATAATGCTCGAATACTGTGTTATGCCGGACAAGATCGGAGATTACGAGAAAGGCATGGGCAGACACTATTACTGCGCGGTCGGGTACTCGGGGAGAAGCGTTTCCCCCATCAAGGGGTACTACAGGAACGGTATCGCAAGATTCTCGAAGTCCGCAAGGACTATGCTTGAGGAGGACTATACCATGGCGCTGAGCCTCTGGAATGCCGGCTGCTTCGATGAGGCGGCTCAGCACCTCGGGCGCGCTGTCCATATGATCTCCGACGCGAATTGCCTCCCGCACGCGACCTGCATGACCTATTTCTCGCCAATGAGGAATGTCCACAAGGCGTACGAGGACCTCGCGTGGGCGATATATCCGTACAGTGTCAGGGAGCAATCTCTCACTGCTGATAAGCTGAAAATGTTCAGCGACAGAAAGAGCTTTGCTGCTGCGCTGAATGCGATCGCTGAAGGTCAAAAGCGCGAGATAAAGCTGCTTGCAAAAGACCCGGTCCGTGAACTGCGATACAGGCTGTATGCCGCTGAACGCGCCGTCGCTTCCCTGCTGGTGAGGTTTCGTGAGGACTGCGGGCTCCCCCCGGAAAAGGCTCACTATATCGCTGACGGCATGAAGTGCAGGCTGTTCGGAAAGTTCAATGCCGTCGCGGAGATAAGCGGCGGGGCTGTGAGGTTCGTACCGGATAATAACGAGACCCAGCTCGAGCGGGCGGTGCTCGTAAGGGAATTCTACGCCGCGCACAGGAGCAGCGGTCTGTTCACGCTCTCCCCTGTTTCAGACAAGCTCAACGGGCGGGTGCTGTGCTCCGACGGCAGCCTCAGGGCGTTCGACCCGACAGACAAAAGGCAGTTGTTCAGGCTGATATAGCTTGAAAAAGGGACTTCGATCGAAGTCCCTTTTGAATTATATTTCGTCTATCGCAAGACGGATTCGCGCGAGGGATTCCTCCCTGCCGAGAACTTCCATGAGCTCCGTCGCGCCGCCGGGCGTGATGCCCAGTCTCGCAACTGCAATGCGTATCGCCCACATAACTGCGCCCGCTTTCAGCTCCTTCTCTGCGGCGTAGTCCTTCAGAATTGCGAACAGCGTGTCGTTGTCCCAGCTATCAGCAGCTTCGAGCAGCGGCAGACAGTCTACCAGAACTGCCTTGCAGCTCTCGGCAGTGGTCTTGTTCTTCTTACTGACGTAGAGTTCGGTGTCCATGGGAAGGCGCTTTGTCACGAACTCCACGCGCTCCGGTATCTCGCCGAATGTCGCGATACGCGAGTGAAGAAGTCCCGCAAGCTTTACCTTGTCCACCTCGGGGGCGCAAATCTCCTCGAGCACAGGCAGCGCGCGGGAGTTGTACTCGTCGTCCGGCAGTGCCTTTATGTACTCGGAGTTGAACCATTTCAGCTTCTCGTAGTCGAAGACAGCCGGGGACTTGCTTATGCCGTCCAGTGAGAACTCGCGCTTGAGCTCGTCCATTGTGAACATTTCCTGATTGGTCTCCTTCGGACACCAGCCGAGCAGCGCGATGTAGTTCGTTATCGCCTGCGGGAGGTAGCCTTCGTTCACGAGATCCTGGAAGCTGACGGCGCCGTGGCGCTTGGAGAGCTTCGAGATCTTGCCGTCCTCGCCCTTGCCCATGAGCAGCGGCAGGTGGACGTACTTCGGGCGCTCCCAGCCGAATGCATCGTACAGGAGGCAGTACTTAGGGGTGGAGGTGAGGTACTCGTTGCCGCGGACGACGTGGGTGACGTGCATGAGGTAGTCGTCAACGACGTGGGCAAAATTGTAGGTCGGGTAGCCGTCTGCCTTCATCAGTATCTGATCCTGCATATCGGCGTTCTCGATCGCGACCTCGCCGTATATCTCGTCAACGTAGGATGTCGTGCCCTCGAGCGGTATCTTCTGGCGGATAACATAGGGCACGCCGGCTGCGAGGTTCTTCTCGATCTCCTCCTGAGGAAGGTCGCGGCAGTGACGGTCGTAGCCGCCGAGACCGTTCTCGTCGTGGAGTGACTGGAGCCTCTCGGAAGAGCAGAAGCAGTAGTATGCGTGTCCGCTCTTGATGAGCTGCTCGGCGTATTTGCCGTAGATGTCCTTGCGCTCGCTCTGGACGTAAGGACCGTTCTCGCCGCCGACGCCGGGTCCCTCATCGTAGTCGATGCCGGTCATTTTAAGGGTGTCGATTATAACGTCTGTCGCGCCCTCGACGAAGCGTACCTGATCGGTGTCCTCGATACGGAGGATAAAGCGTCCGTTCTGGGACTTTGCAAGGAGGTAGGAATACAGCGCTGTGCGGAGGTTTCCAATGTGCATATAGCCCGTGGGTGACGGAGCGAAACGTGTTGTGATGATGTCTGACATATTTTTATCCTCCAATTATTCGTCCTCGCCGGGCTGCGCGAACTGGCTCTCATGGCGTGTGAAGAAGTCGGTGCGCGGAGGCAGGAATTTCAGCTTGTGGTTTGCGCCGGTGAAGTAGTTTATCGGCTCGAGAATGGTGTCCCATGACCAGATACGCTCGTCCACTTCAAGGTACTCGCGGAGCTTTTCGGTTCCGAAGGGTGCCATGGGGTGCAGGAGCACTCCGGCTATGCGTATCATATAGAAGAGGTTGGCGAGAGCCTGTGCGAGCTGCTGCTTGTCCTCGTTGTCGGCATTGACGGTCTTTGCCATGTACTTGCTGCCGTTGCGGATATAGCTGTCGAGGACATAGGTACACTGGTGGAACGCGAATTTCGACATATGGCGCTCGTATTCGAGGACTGACTTCTTTGCATCCTCGAGGAATTTTTCCTCCGGGGCAAGATCTGGCAGTATGCCGTCGAATGCCTTCTGCGTGGTGTAGAATGCCGTGCGTATCATTCGGTTATAGACGTTCGAGAGGAGCAGTCCGTCCTTAACTACGGGATCGGCGTCCTCGGGCTTTGCGTCGGGGTTGAATGGCTTCGGCATGAAGCTGACGGAGCGCTGTCCGAGCCCGAGACCAAGCCAGTGCATACGGAGCTGCTCGGGGGTGTAGTAGTGGAGGAGATCATCAGCCATGGGCGGCTTTACAGCGCCCGAGCTCGATGCCTTTTTGTCGAGGAAGAGGATATGGTGGTTCGCGACGATGACAGGGAGCTGCCACTCGCCGTCTGCGGGTGCGGAGTGCTTTTCATCAGTCTCCTGCTGCGCTATCCACATTGCAGGCTCGGCGATACCGTAGAAATAAATGTTGTCCTGTCCGATGAACTGGTAGACCGTAGAGTCCTTGCTGCACCAGTAGTCGCGCCACTCCTCGCGGTCCCTGCCCTGCATTTCGAGGTAGGTCTGCGTGAACGAGACAGGCGCCCAGAGAGATTCCGGCCATACCCACACGGTAAGTCCCTCCTCGCCTTCCATTACGGGCGCGGGAACTCCCCACTCGATGTTTCCGGTAAGACGGAAAGGAACGAGGGTCTTTCCGGTGCGGTAGCGTATTCCGTTAGAAGTAAGTACGCGGCAGGCTTCGTCGCAGTCGGAAAGTGTGGAGAACTGTATAGTGAACGAGGGTTTCTTCGGCTCCTCGAGGTATTCGTGGGCGGGCATGGAGTCCTTGAGGGTGAAGTACTTCTCCTCGAATTCGCGCTTGACGTAGATCACCGGCGGCTTCAGGAACTCCCCTATCGTCTTCCATACGACAGGGCGTATGTCCTTGCGCTTCTTCATCTCCTCGACCCATTCCTGGAGCAGCTTTTCGTAGTCCGGGAGGCGGAAATACCAGTTCGTGACCGGCTTCATCGTCGGAGTCTCACCGGTGAGTGTGCTCACGGGGTCGATGAGGTTCTCGGGCATATACTGATGTCCGAGGTCGCATTCGTCTGCGTAGCCCTTTTCGGATGTACAGCCCTCAACGGGACATTTTCCGATGACCTGACGTCCGTTGAGGAAAACTCCTGCCTTTTCATCGAAGAACTGCATGGTGGAGATACGTCTGAGCTGTCCTTTTTTGTAGAGCGAGCTGATGAACCAGTCAGTCACCTCGGCGTGTATCTCCTTGGAGCGTCCGAGACCGGAGGCTGCAAAGAGGTTGGGCGAAATGCCGTAGTCCTTGAGGGTCTGCTCCTGCTTATCGTGATTGCGCTGTACGAACTCCTCGAGGGTGCCCTCAAATTCGCCGCGCTCGACCTTCTGGCGCCAGCCCTCCGCTATCGGGGAGCCGTAGCAGTCTGTGCCGCCGACAAAGATGACATTCTCGCTGCCGATACGGTCACGCATGAAGCGGGCAAAGGTGTCGGCGAAGACAAACATTCCGCCGACGTGGCCGAAGTGGAGTTCCTTGTTGCCGTAGGGCATTCCTCCGGTGATGACGGCACGCTTCGGGAATTCCGGGCGGGGTATCTCGAATTTCTTTCCGTCCGCTGATCTATTCTTATCTGACATTGTGAACAGTCCTTTCGTTTAACATAGATACTTTATTATAACACATCGCTGTAAATATTGCAAGCGCTCAGCAAAGAAAAATCCACAGGCTGTATAAATCCTCTTACGCCGGGCAGAATAGCATCGGAGGTGATGTTTATGACGTCAAAGGAATTATTGTACGTCGAGGACGCGCTCGGTCATGAGCAGTTCTTCCAGAGCCGCTGCCGCGAAGTGAGTCAGCAGCTCCAGGACAGTGATCTTAAAATGTGCGTGGAACAGATCTCGCAGAAGCACAGGCAGATTTTTTCGAGCCTGTACGGGCTGCTGGGCTGAAAGGAGGTGCGGTATGAACGACAAGGAACTCATGGAGAATATGCTCCTGCTTGAAAAGGGCGTTTGCGACCTATACCTGCACGGCACTATCGAGTCGAGCTCGCCGGAGGTGCAGCAGTCCTTCAAGACTGCCCTCAACGATTCCCTCGGTATGCAGGGCACAATCTACTCACAGATGAAGTCGAAGGGCTGGTATTCCCCCGACTGCGCCGAGCAAAGCAAGGTCGAGCAGCTGAAACAGAAGTTCAGCGCGTGAATGCGGAAAGGTCTGCCTTAACTGGCAGACCTTTTCCTGTTGACAATCTGTACAGATAGTGATATAATAAAATCGTGGATATTTCGGGAAAATCCCGTTATTCAGAGAGGATTATCTGTTGGTGATTCTACAAATAGTATATGATCAGGAGGCTCGGATATGAAAAAGCGTTTTATCTCATTTATCACGTCGGCTCTCGTAGCTGCTCTGTGTATCAACTCGGCAGCCGTAAAGTACTCGGAATACGGCTCTAATGACGTGCTCACAGCTTCGGCTGCGGCGACCGGCATTAACGTACAGTACCGCACGCAGCAAGAGATATCCGGCTATATCAGCTCGCACCCGTTCTCATGCAGCTTTGAGGATACATATGCGGTGCAGCCGTCCGTGACCTCCCCGTACAGTGCAGGAAAGCTAAGCGAGACCTCACTGACGAATGCGCTCAATTCACTTAACGTAATGCGATATATTGCGGGTCTGGACGAGGTGACCCTCGACAGCAGCTACTGTGAGCTCACTCAGGCTTCGAGCCTCGTGAACTGCGTCAACGGAAGTCTCTCGCACTTCCCGACACAGCCCTCAGGTATGAGCGATGATATATACAACCTCGGGTACTCAGGCTCGGGCAAGTCAAATATCGCATACAACGCAGGCTCGTTCGCGAGGAATACAGCGTGGTCGGTCGTTTACGCATGGATGTACGACGAGGACGATTACAACATCGACAGAGTCGGTCATAGAAGGTGGTGCCTGAATCCGACTATGGGCAAGACCGGCTTCGGCGCGGTGAGCAGAACTGATTCGAGATACGGGACTGCACGCTATTCAGCGATGTATGCGTTCGACCGCTCGAATCCCTCTGCGGACGAATACGGCGTAT
>JAEELF010000058.1 GCA_016288815.1 Ruminococcus sp. | reverse complement strand
ATGCAGTTCGGCGGCGACGACCAGTGGAGCAATATGCTCGGCGGCACGGAGCTCATCAGACGCAAGCTCGGCAAGGACGCATACGCCATGACCATAACCCTCCTCCTCAACTCCGAGGGCAAGAAAATGGGCAAGACCGAGCGCGGCGCAGTATGGCTCGACCCCGAGAAGACCACGCCCTACGAGTTCTTCCAGTACTGGAGGAACGTCGCGGACGCAGACGTCATCAAGTGCCTGAAAATGCTCACCTTCGTCCCCGTGGAGCAGATAGAGGAAATGGAAAAGACCATGGAGGGCGCGCAGTTCAACGCAGCCAAGGAGCTCCTCGCATATGAGCTGACCAAGCTCGTTCACGGCGAGGAGGAAGCTGAAAAGGCAAAGGCAGCAGCCAGAGCTCTCTTCGGCGGAAGCGGCTCCAACGAGAATATGCCCGTTGCCGAGATCGACTCCGCAGACCTCACCGACGGCGCAATGGGTATCCTCGGACTTCTCGTGAAATCTGGGCTTGCCCCGTCCATCTCCGAGGGACGCAGACTCGTCCAGCAGGGCGGAATAACCGTCAACGACGAGAAGATCTCCGACCCCAAGGCAATGATAGCTCTCGGCGGCGACGTCATCGTGCGCAAGGGCAAGAAGGCATTCATGAAGATAATCGTCAAGTGACAATTGGAGGAAACTGTTATGGATAAGCTCAGAAAGGCACTCGCAGTCTGCATGGCGCTCACCATGATGTCCGTATGCGCGTTCTCGTGCGGAAACGACGACGATGACACTTCTTCCGAGAAGACCGCCTCTGCTTCGCAGTCCGACGACGAGGAGCATGAAGAGGAGGACAGCGAAGAAGATACTGAAGAGGAGACCACCAAAAAGTCACGCCGCAACAAAAAGGACGACGAGGAAGAGACAACCGAGGAGGAAACTTCTGAAGATACCACCGAAGAAACAACTGCGCCCAAGGGTCCCAACGGCGCTCCCGACGACGACCCTACCGCACTCCTTCCCACAGGCTACTGGTGGGCAGTGAGCGAGACCGGAGAGGTTTGCTACTTCTTCAGCGAGGATTCGAGCACAGGCTCCTGCATCGACGCCGAGACAGGCGCCGCCACGCCCTTCACATACACCTATAACGGTACAGAAGCTGAATTCTTCCCCATGGATCAGACCACCTCGTCCATCTGTACCGTCGAGATCGTTGACGACAAGACCATCTACTTCAACTGGACTGACGGCACCGCCGAGGTGCTCACGCTGAGCGACACTATCGGCAACGGCGGCTTCTTCAGCAACGACGAGCTCTGCAGGTTCGCCCTCGACTACTACGAGATGAAGACCGGCTACCGTCCGGGCTGTGCTGCAGCTGCGTCCCAGCCCACCGGCGAGGTAGTGATACAGCTCTACGACAACATGGGCGATCACAACTCCACCTGCGACTGGTACACAGTTGACCGCGTCACCGGCAAGGGTACGAACCTCATGGGTGAGGAGATAGACCTTATCTCCTCAATGGCTCAGTGAGGCAGCGTTATGAGCTTCACTCCGAAAGAGCTCCTCAGATTCGTTGAGGAGAACGACGTCAAATTTATCAGGCTCACCTTCTGCGACATCTTCGGCAGCCTCAAGAACGTCGCTATAATGCCGAACGAGCTCGAGCGCGCATTCTCCCACGGCATACCGTTCGACGCTTCGTCCTTCGGCGGCGACTGCTCCGACCTGCTGCTGTTCCCCGATATATCGACGCTGTCCGTCCTCCCGTGGAGACCGCAGTCGGGGCGCGTGGTGCGCTTCTTCTGCTCACTCAAAAACATGGACGGCACGGACTACGTCGGCGATATGCGCGGCGAGCTGATAAGATACATCAACTCTATCCGCCTCGACGGCTACTCCTGCGAAATGGGCACGAAGTGCGAGTTCTACCTCTTTGAGCTCGACGAAAACGGTCAGCCCACCAAGATACCCCACGACACCGGCAGCTACCTCGACGTCGCCCCGCTCGACAAGTGCGAGAACGCGAGACGCGAGATCTGCCTCTCCCTCGAGGAAATGGGCATGAGCCCCAAGAGCTCCTGCCACAAGCACGGCCCCGGACAGAACGAGATCGAGTTCCGCGAGAGCGAACCCATAACCGCCGCCGACAACATGGTCCACTACAAGACCGTCGTAAAGTCGATAGCAGCGCAGAACGGTCTGTACGCATCGTTCATGCCGAAGCCTCTCCCCAACGAGCACGGCAGCGCGCTCTGCATCTCCCTGAGTCTTAAAAAGGGCGGGGAGAACATCTTCGGACCCACCCCCGAGGAAATGTCCCACGAGGGCAAATGCTTCATCTCTGGCGTGCTTTCACATATCCGCGAGATGACAGCCTTCCTCGACCCCACCACCAACTCCTACCGGCGCTTCGGTATCGGCTACGCGCCTAAGTACGTCAACTGGTCGTTCGAGAACCGTGCCCAGCTCATACGCATACCGCAGCCCGCCGGAGTTTCGCCGAGGATAGAGATACGCTCCGCCGACGCCTGCTGCAACCCCTACATCACGTTCAAGCTGATACTCGCAGCGGGTATCGAGGGCATAATGAGCGGGAGCTGCACCCTCCTCGACAGCACTATGAAGAACGGCAGCGGTCCCGCGGCATTCCAGCCGCTCCCCGCCTCCCTCGAGGAAGCCGCAGACATCGCCCGCTCGAGCGAGTTCATCAGGCGCACGCTCTCCCCGGAGATATGCGCGAACATCTTCTCGCAGCTCGATATGCAGCTAAAGCAGTACGCCCTCGCCCGCAGCAAGGACGAATTCGAGGACGAGCATTACTTCAGATACGTTTAAGGTGAATTATGAACAGAGCATTGATAGTCTCCTCGTCCGCGGAGAGCACAGCAGCGATAGAGCAGCTCCTTCGCGCAGAGGGTTACTCCAAGATAGCGGCAGCCTCGAGCGGCAGCGAAGCCCGGAGGCTCGTGCGGAGCGAATCCGAGCCTGAGCTCGTGGTGATAAACGCTCCCCTGCCGGACGAATTCGGGCAGGAGCTCGCGGAAATGGCTGCGGACTCCACCTCCGCAGGTATAATACTGATATGCCGCAACGACATCGCTGACGACGTCGCGGACAAGGTCTCGGACATGGGTATATGCGTGGTACCGAAGCCGCTGAACCGTCAGGTGCTGAGCCGCTCGGTGAAGCTGGTCACAGCCACGCGCTCGCGCATGATGGGCTTGAAAAAAGAAAACGCCGACCTTCTCACGAAGATCGACGAGATGCGGCTCATAAACCGCGCGAAGTGTACCCTCATGCAGTACCTGAAGTTCACCGAACCGCAGGCGCACAAGTACATCGAGAAGCAGGCGATGAACACCCGCCAGACGCGCCGCGAGGTCGCGATGAGGATACTTGCAACGTATGAAAGATAACGATAAATAGGTATCACCTTCGGATCATCGCCGAAGGCGATACCATTTTTCTTCTTTATTCTTTATTATTTACACAAAAACGGCAGCCACTCGGACTGCCGTTTTTTATTATTTCTTATCCTCGGACTCTTCGGAGTCCTCAGCGTCCTCGATGGTGAGGTCGTCGTAGTCGAACTCAAGGAGCTCGTTGCAGTTAGGGCAGTTTATCGAGCCCTCCTCTATCATGCCCTCGTCGAGCAGGATAGTGTCACCGCAGGTCGGACAAGTAACCTCATAGAGCTCGTCCTCGTCGTCATCGAAGCCGAAGTCATCGTCGTCTTCCTCGTCGTCCCAGCATTCCTCATCGCAGTTCTCGCAGTCGCCGTCGCACTCCTCGTCGTCGTAGAAGTCGTCCTCAACAGCGCCGAGATCCTCATCGAGGATATCGCAGAGCTCAGTGAGCTCGTCCACCTGCGACTGGAGATCCTCAACGTACATCACCAGCTCAGACATCACCTCGGACATCTTGATGAGAGCCTTGCCCTCCTTGGTGGATTCGTCGATCTCGAGACCGTCGATAAGTCCCTGTAAATAGGACATTTTTTCGGTAAGCTTCATAAACAGCTCCTCCTCCCGTTAACTTAGTTCAGTATGTCAGGCTTATGCTCTGGACATATACTCGCCAGTTCTTGTATCGACCTGGATCTTCTCGCCCTCGTCGATGAAGAGCGGCACCTTGATCTCAGCGCCTGTCTCGAGGGTAGCGGGCTTTGTAGCGTTGGTAGCAGTATCGCCCTTGAAGCCGGGGTCAGTCTGAGTAACAACGAGCTCAACGAAGTTCGGGGGCTCAACGCCGAAAACGCTGCCCTTGTAGGAGAGGACCTTGCAGATCATCTCTTCCTTTACGAACTTGAAGCTGTCGCCGAGCTTATCAGCGCTGATCGGCACCTGCTCGTAGGACTCAAGGTCCATGAAGTAGTAAAGATCGCCGTCGTTGTAGCTGTACTGCATATCCTTGCGCTCAACGAAAGCGGTCGGGAACTTAGCTGTGGGGTTGAAAGAAGTTTCAACAACAGAGCCGGTGATAACATTCTTGTATTTAGTTCTTACGAAAGCGGCTCCCTTGCCGGGCTTAACGTGCTGGAACTCAACGACCTGAACTACCTGACCGTCGAGCTCGAAAGTTACGCCGTTTCTGAAATCGCCTGCTGAAATCATATAAAATACCTCCGTGAAATAATGTACATAGCCTATATGTAACATTTTACCACATTTTGAGAATTTTGGCAATACCTAAAGTGATATTATTATAAAGATACTATATTTTTTGCACAATTCGTCAAATCCTCATTACCATTTTCGGTCAAAATGACAAAATCCTCGATACGCACCCCGAACTTTCCCGCGATGTAGATACCCGGCTCGACGGTTACCACCGCGCCTGCCGGCAGCGGAAGCTTGTAATTGGGGGAGGCATTGGGCTTCTCGTGTATCTCGAGACCGACCCCGTGCCCGAGCGAATGCCCGAAGCACTCGCCGTAGCCGGCAGTCTCGATGACCTCGCGTGATATCCTGTCGAGCTCCTGCCCGGTGATACCCGCACGCGCCGCAGCGAGCCCTGCTTCCTGCGCCTCGAGTACTATCCCGTAAACCTTCCTCATCTCGTCGTCGGGCTCACCCATGCAGACCGTCCTCGTCATATCGCTGTGGTAGCCGTTCCATACCGCGCCGAAGTCCATGAGCACGAACTCCCCGTCCTGAATGGGCTTGTCCGAGGGGACACCGTGCGGCATGGAGGTATTAGTACCGGAAAGAACTATCGTGTCGAACGACAGATCCTCCGCTCCGTTCGCGAAGAGCAGCCTGTTCAGCTCGAGCGCGACCTCTCTCTCAGTGCGTCCGGCCTTAATGAACGGCAGCAGCTCCTCATATGACTTTTCCGCAATTTCCTGCGCCCTGCGGATATATCCGAGCTCCTCCTCGTCCTTGACCATGCGCAGCCGCGCGATCTCATTGCTGAGCCGGTCTGAGTCGTCGATGCGTATCTCGGGGAGGAAGTGACGGTAAACATTCAGCGACTTGACGGTCATCGTCTCGGACTCTATAGCGACGGTCTGCGCGCCGTGCTTCGCGAGGAGCTCCTTGATCTGCGGACAGAGCTGCTTCTGCTCGATGACTTCCGCGGCGGTGACAGTCGCCCGCGCCTTCTCGATGTAGCGGAAGTCGATGATGAGGTAGCACTTGTCGCGGAATATCAGCACCGTGCCGTCGGAGGACTTCATGCCCGTAAAATAGCGGCGGTTGACGTCCGAGGTAATGAGCGCACAGTCTATGCCGTCGAGGTTCTCAAAAAGTTTCTGTGCCCTGTTCACGCTCTCACCTCTCAAAGCTCAGCGAGAGCCTGTACAGCGAGGTAGTAGCTCCCGAAGCCGAACCCGCATATGCTCCCCTTGCAGACCGGCGCGATGACCGACGTATGGCGGAACTCGTCGCGCGCGTTGATGTTGCTGATATGCACCTCGATGCAGGGTATCTTTATCGCAGCGATAGCGTCGCGGATAGCGTAGCTGTAGTGCGTATACGCGCCCGCATTGATGATGACGCCGCCGAACTCCGAGCGGGCCGCATGGAGCTTGTCGATGATAGCGCCCTCGTGGTTGGACTGGAAGATCTCGCACTGCAAGCCCTGCTCCTTAGCGCGCTCGAGGATATTCTTATTGAGCACGTCGATGCCGTCGCTGCCGTAGACTCCTGGCTCGCGCTCCCCGAGGAGGTTGAGGTTCGGACCGTGTATAACGAGTATCTTTTTTATCATTTATACCATTCCTTTCAGGAAAATATTTTAATTACATCCCCTGTCCCGCGCATTACATAATTAAATCATAACACAGACAGGGCGCGGAAAATGTCGTATCCCGCCGCACAAATGAAAAAGCGAGCCATTCAGCCCGCTTTTATCAACATGGATTGTCCTCGCAAGATCAATACTTACGCTTACGAGCTGCCTCAGACTTCTTCTTACGCTTTACCGAAGGCTTTTCGTAGTGCTCTCTCTTACGAACCTCAGCAATTACGCCGTCCTTCGCACAAGCTCTCTTGAACTTTTTAAGAGCATTATCCAAGGACTCATTCTTGCCAACACGAACTTCTGCCACTTCTTTCCCTCCCTTATTCAGAGGTTGCGCGGGACTTCCCGCCGCATCTATGCTAATCGCCCGCTTTAAGGCGTTAGACAGCGCATACTCTGAAAAACCAGCAGATACACTTTACTTAGAATTAACATAAATTAATTTTATCACATTCCCGACAAAATGTCAAGTATTTTTTTCCGGGAATATATTTTCGTTATTTTGCAACAATATTAACAAGTTTATTTGGTACATATATCTGCTTGAGGATAGTTTTTCCCTCTAAGGACTCAGCGACCTTCTCGTCAGCCATAGCCTGAGCGAGCACGGAATCCTTGTCGGCATTGAGCTCGATGTTGAGCTTAGCGCGGAGCTTGCCGTTGACCTGAACGACTATCTCGATAGTCTCGTCCTTGCAGAGCTCGTCGTCGTAGGTCGGCCAGCTCTCGAAGGCGATAGTGTCGCCGTGACCCATAATGCTCCATATCTCCTCGCCCATGTGGGGAGTGATACACGACAGCATTTTGATAAGTCCCTCAGCGTACTCCCTCGGGCACTTGCCGAGCTTGTACACAGCGTTCACGAATATCATCATCTGGCTGATAGCGGTATTGAAAGCCAGCTTCTCGTAGTCGTCGGTGACCTTCTTGACGGTCTGGTGGTAGACCTTGGTGAGCGAGCCGTCGTTGTCGTCGGTGAGGTTCTCAGCCTCGGTGAAGAAGTTCCACACACGCTGGATGAATCTCTTGGCGCCCTCGACGCCGTTCTTGCTCCACGGCTTGCTGACCTCGAGCGGACCCATGAACATCTCGTAGAGACGGAGCGTATCCGCGCCGTAGTCCCTAACGATGTCGGACGGGTTCACGACGAACTCAGGGAAGCGCTTGCCCATTTTAATGCCGTTCTCACCGAGTATCATACCCTGATGAACGAGCTTCTTGAAGGGCTCCTTAGTGGGCGCCAGACCCTTGTCGTAGAGGTAGCGGTTCCATATACGCGAGTACATGAGGTGACCCACAGCGTGCTCCGGACCGCCGATGTAGAGGTCAACGGGCATCCAGTGCTTGAGGAGCTCCTGATCTGCGAATTCCTTGTCGTTATGCGGGTCGATGTATCTGAAGTAGTACCAGCTCGAGCCGGCGCTTCCGGGCATAGTGGAGGTCTCGCGTGTACCCTTTATGCCGTTCCTGTCGTACTTTTTCCACTCAGTCGCATTCTCGAGCGGAGCCTTGCCGTTCCTGCCCTTGTAGTCGTCGAGCTCAGGGAGAATGAGCGGGAGCTCGGAATCATCAAGGACGTGTATCTCGCCGTCCTCGCCGTGAACTATCGGGACAGGCTCGCCCCAGTAGCGCTGACGAGCGAATATCCACTCGCGGAAGTGGTAGTTGACAGTGCGCTTGGCTCTGCCCATACCCTCGAGCTTCTGCGTGATAGCTTCCTTTGCTTCCTCGACTGTGAGCCCCGTGAACTCCTCGGAGTTTATGAGCTTGTACCCCTTGCCGAGGTACTCGGTCTTCTCCATCGCAGCCTCAGAGACGTCGATGTGTCCGTCCTTGCCGTCGATGACCTGTATCAT
>JAEELF010000057.1 GCA_016288815.1 Ruminococcus sp. | reverse complement strand
GTACACAGGTTACGGAGGACATAGCCCGTTCCTTATGCTAAAAAAACAGACAGCGCTGATAGAAAACTTAGAGAGACTTCTGTCCGTAAACTTAACGAAAAAAGAGTTGGTCTTCTGACTCATAAGGATAGCTTAAAAAAGAATTGAATACTGTGATTGATTATACGCCTAAAATAACAGCTTGCCAGAATGAGCTTGAAATGCTCAGAAGTAGTATTAAAGACTCTTTCATTACCGTCACAACTTCAACAGTCACGACAGCTACAATGACAGTTACTACAACTGAAATCACTTCAATAAAAACGGATAGTAAAACAACCGTTACAACAGAGCCGGTCACTGAACCGCCCGAAACAACAGAAACAGTCACCACCGCCACACAGGCAGCACAATATCCAGTTGATAACGGCGGTGATGAAAATGGTGGAGCAACATACGCAGAGCCTCCACAGCAGCAGACACAGCCAGTTTATGTACCACCAGTTGAAACTCCAACACAGCCTCCAGTAGTTCAGCAGCCAACAAATCCTCCGGTAGTTGAACAGCCAACAAGTCCTCCATCAAGCGGTGGAGGTGATAGGGCACCAGTTTATGACGATGACGATGGCTGGAACTCAGATTTGACGCTAAATCTGTAATTAATTAAATGACAAGTATTAAAGAGCACCCTCCCGGTGCTCTTTTTATACCACAAGGGGGTACTCCTATAAACATTTAGGTTGCATAGTACACGATCCAACAGAGCTAACTCATGAGAACTATGCACAGCTTAGTAGCTGTCGCTTTAGACCAATAATACCAGACTCTCGCGGAAATGTCAAACACTATGCGGCGCCTGTCCGCGTCCCTCTTGACACCTGCGGCTGAAGGCATTATAATAGTCTTAACAAACACTGAAAAGGAGTCGCGCCTATGGATATCCGCTTTGAAGAGCTTACCGAAAACGACCTACCCGCTGCCTTTGAGCTGTGCATGAGGACGTTCAGCATGGACACGCCGGCTGAGGAGGTGCAGAGGGTATACAGCCGATTCAAGGACGACCCGAACTACCATTTCATCGTAGGGAAGATCGACGGGAAAGTCGCGGCGTATACCACTATGGTCATCTACTATAATCTCTTCGACGGCGACCACCCCATCGCGGCACTGTGGTACGTCTGCGTCGATGAGCAGTACAGGCGGTGCGGTGTCGGTAGGAAGATGTTCCGTTACATCGAGGAACTCGCCGAAAAGCACGGCTGTGAAATTATCAGCTTCACCGCGGAGTCCGGCAACACCGGCGCCCACCAGTTCTACAAGTCTGTGGGGTACTCCGATACCAAGGAGACGGCTTTCGTTAGGTATTATTTTGAAGAGAAATAAAAGCGCACTTATGTGCGCTTTTATTCTCTTGCTCTGTACTCTGAGGGTGTGAGTCCTGTGAGCTTCTTGAACTGCTTCATGAAATAGCTGTCGGACGAATACCCGCACATCACCGATATCTCTGTGATCGAGAACGATGTGTCCGAGAGCAGTCTGCGTGCTTTTTCGATGCGGAAGCGTATCAGTTCGTCGAATATGCTGACCCCGAAGCAGGCGCGGTAATTCTTCTGGAGCGAGCTCCGGCTCATGTTGACCGCTGCACATATTGCATCGATATTCGGAAATTCCTCCGGCACTGCCGAGAGCTTCCGGCGCAGCTCCGTAAGCTCGTCAGAATGCGGGACTTTTTTCTTCCTTGCGGCGGCAGAACGGTTCGAGCGGGAACGGTCATCTGTGCAAAGCAGTCTTCCGAGGCTGATGTTCAGTCCGGAGACCAGACAAAGATAATTCATGTCGTACACGCGGGTCGGCTCCGAAAAACTCAGGGCGATGTATCCGAAAAAGCAGCTGCCCATGTGGAGCGGTGAGAGGTACACTGCGGAAGACTCTCCGGAGCTGCTGATGAAGCGGGCGGCGTCGAAACGGCTGAAGCTGCTGCCGAGGTCGCCGACCTGTACCCCATTCTCCGTGAAAGAAGCGCGCAGGCTGACGTTCCCGCAGTCGGTAAGGTCGCCGGTGGAACAGCCTTCGGTGAGGTACATGTCCACGCGCTCGGCGGAGTAGAGAATATTACTGTGGCTGAGCGCGCAGCGAAGAAGTGCGTCAACGGTGTCCGCGGTGCTGAGATCGTAGATGAGGTTGTCGCCGAAGACAGTCTCCTGCCACATTCGCGGAGTGATGTCGGAGCTGTTCGAGATGAGCTGGTGTGCAGGGATATTCCGGCAGCCGCAGGAGCTTCCGATGATGAAGCCGTTGTCCGGCCGGGAGACCTTTTCGCAGAGCCTGCCCGTGATGTTGCGGTAGAGCCTGCGCATGGCGTCCGCGCCGAGCTGGAAGTGGTTGCGGAGGTAGGTCGTAAGGGTCACGTCAACATTTGCGTTGAAGGGGAAGCCGTCGTAGCCGGTGACGGCAATGTCCTCGGGGACCCGTATGCCCGCGCCCTGAAAGCACTTGATGAGCGCCATTGCGGTGACGTCGTTCCCGCAGACAACAGCCTCCGGGCGGGCAAGTTCGCCGCTGATGATACGCTTCGCGAACATATGGGCGGAATCCACCCAGAACGTTCCGTAGGAGATATAGCTGTCGTCGTAATACAGCCCGTACTTGTTCATGATATCGGTGTACGCCTGTAAGCGGGTCTGGGCCTGAATATAGGTCTTGGGTCCCGTAAGGCAGTATATTTTTTTGTATTTGTGCTCCTGAACGAGGTGCTCGACGACCTTGCAGAAGTCATAGTAATCGTCGTACTGGGTGCAGTCGAATGCGGAGTTCTCCTGTTCGTCCACACCCATGACGTATTTATTGGAGGCAGCAAGGAGCTGCTCTATCCTGTCAATGAGCTCCCTGCCCATCGTGGGGTCATCCCTGATGTAGAGGAAGCCGTCGAAGCAGTCGGAGCGGATAAGCTCGAAGATGTCAGCTTCCGCAGCAGTCTGTGCTATGGGATTTATGCAGAAATTCGTGAGCGGGGAAAGTATCAGCAGATCGCAGCCGCACTTCCCTGCCTGCCTAATTATGCCGCGCAGAAGGTTGCCTATGTAGATCTTCGAGATCAAGGGTATCACTACGCCGATGAGCGGTCGTTTCTTCATGCTATTCACTCCCCTGTTGTATTCACTGTAATATTATATCATAGACCAACGTGAAAATCAAGACGATTTTACATTAAATCTCAATATTTTATGAACAAATCAGATATTATAATCCATTGACACTCCCCCGGCGATGTTCTATAATTTGCTTGTAACAATAGTGCGGGCTCTGATTTCCTCAGGCTCTGCACGTCTTGGGTACGCTGCGCTGCGCTTCTGCACAGCCGGCGGAGCTGTATCCGTTTGTAAGGGGACAGATCAGGTAACAGCCATATTCAGAGGGATATGGCTGCCGGACTACGGAAGGATATCACGCCCGCATATAGGCAATGCGGACGTATAATATTATCAGAAATAAGGGGGAAATTCTAATGCATAGGTTCAAAAAGCCGGCAGCGGTGCTTCTCGCTGCTGCGCTGTGCCTGACTCCGGTCACGGCACAGGGAGGGCTCAGCTCAGTAACGCCGATAACGGCTTCTGCAGCGCTGAGTATCAATGATATGCCGTCGGAATTCCAGTACGCGGCTGACTGGATATGGAACAACCGTATCGTCGCGGAAAATTCGCTGGGGTCGAGCTCGGGACGGTACAACAACATCTTCGACATGATAGTCGCTGGAAAGGGCACTATCAATTACGTCGTGAAATGGCAGTCCTACAACACTGTCACCTACGAGCAGCGTCAGCAGTTCGAGACGATGCTCTCTACCTGTATCAACGACTGGAACGACTGGCTCGCGGGCTACGAGGACTGGCCCTATGAGCACATCGACGTCAAGGTCGTGGGGTGGGCGGTCATCGACAAGAGCTGTCTACTCGACCTCCACGATGACGAGGTGGTATACACCGATACCAAGTACTACGACGCGCAGTACGACACCACGAACGGCAGGGATACTATCCCGGACAGGGAGCCCTACGCGCCGACTGAGCTCTCGCGCTTCGAGCACTTCGCGGACAAGAATTATGAGTACCCGGGCGGGCTCGACAAGCGCTTCGATATGTATATGTGGGCGACTCAGGGCTTCCCGGATATCGGCGGCTGCGGCGGTGACTGGGGTCAGCGTCTCTCTGACACTGCGTACCTCGGTATGCTCAATTACGGCAGTCTCCACGTCCTTGAGCACGAGATCGGGCACGGCTTCGGCATGACCGATTTCTACGGCGGAGAGGGTGAGTCTGACGGCTTCCCGCCCGGAGGCTTCCCCGGCGGCGAAAATTCGATCATGATGGCGGGCTCGTCTGCTAAGATCACTACCTTCGACGGCTGGATGCTCCGGTATATGTGGACTAAGATCAAGTCCGAGCCGGGCAGGTTCGACCTCGAGAACGCACAGCCTGTCACGACGACGACTGTTACTACTACGCAGACTACGACGACTACTCAGCCTGCAACATCTGAGATCAGCAGCTCTGTGCGGGGTGATGTGAACGCAGACGGCAGATTCGAGGTAGCGGACATCGTACTGCTCCAGAAGTGGCTGCTGAACGTTCAGGGAACGTGGCTCGCTGACTGGAGGGCGGGCGACCTTGTGGAGGACGGTATCCTCGACATCTTCGACCTCTGCGCGATGAGGGAGCTCATCATTGCCGCGCCTCCCGTGCAGCCGACCGGCACCTTTATCGCGGCTAATCTCGCTAAACACGGGGCTTCGCTCCCGTCGCACGGAGATGCACGGCTGGTCGTTTTCTACGTTGATTTCCCGGACTGCCAGTACGATTACGCGCCGTCTGAGAGTGAGCTGCAGAACATCACCTTCGGCGCTGCAGATGAGGGCAATGCGTGCTATCCGTTCGAGAGCATTTCCGCGTTCTACAGCCGTACCTCCAAGGGCAGCATGGACTTCAGCGGGCAGGTATTCCGCTACACGACCAAGGAGAACCGCTCCGTCTATGACAAGAACAAGGTCAAGCTCGCGGAGGAGTGCTATAACGCATTCAAAGATCAGGTCGATTTCTCACAGTTCGACGGCAACGGCGACGGTAAGATCGACGCTACGCTGTTCACTGTCCCGACAAAAGCCGGTGACGACGACTGGTGGCCGTGCGCGGGCGCTTTCGGGGACGAGAGCTACAGAGTGGACGGCGTTGCGGTCGGACACATTATCACCGGCAACGCTCAGGTCGAGTCCCCAACAAATTACATCAACTATATAAGCTCCTACTGCCATGAGCTCGGGCATTGCACGGGTCTTCCCGATTACTACCTCTACAGCAGCAATGACAGCCAGGGTATGCACGGTGCAGCCGGTATTGAGCTCATGGACACTGACGCCGGCTCGGATTTCGGAGCGTTCTCCAAGCTCGTAGAGGGCTGGTACACTGACGATCAGGTACAGGTGTATGACGCCTCCAAGGGGGCTCAGACATTTACCCTCAGCAACGCACAGACCGACTCAGGAAACTGCCTGATAATCCCCAACGGAACGCTCGCGGACGATTATTTCTCCGAGTATTTCATCGTCGAGTACGCAACCAGGGACGGCAACAACAGCGCGGTCGCCTCCAAGACGGGCT
The DNA here is from genome assembly GCA_016288815.1 of Ruminococcus sp. Classification (GTDB taxonomy): domain Bacteria; phylum Bacillota; class Clostridia; order Oscillospirales; family Ruminococcaceae; genus Ruminococcus. Next base: position 14,790 of record JAEELF010000057.1, on the reverse strand, counting down.
GGTGGGAGAAGACCGGCGAGGGTATCCGCATCTACCATATCGACGCGACAACTGAGTACGGCTGGTTCAATTACTTCCGCTATGCAAGCGGCAGTGAGTTCACCAACAATGATGCGGGAAGGCGTCTTATCCGTATCATCGACGACACCGACACCGATAATTTCTACCAAACGGGTGATGTCATAAACAGCAGTATCTCGGGCTTCCGCTGGTATGACAGCAACGGCGGTCAGACAGTTGACCCCGGCATAACGATAACTGTCGGTGCCCTCAGCAACGGCAGCTACACAGTTACGATTGCATGAAACATAAAGCCGCAGGAACGATATCCTGCGGCTTTTCGCGTATGTGTCACATTTTCTCGGCGACGAGTATCTCTGCGCGGTTCTGTATCATCGCGGCTGCGTCCTCTGCGGTCGCGCGTCCGGCGAAGTACTCCTCCGACTCCTCCTCGATTATCGCCCAGAGGTCTTTGTCGAAGGCGTTCTCCACGCCGGTGCAGCTGTAGACGTAGTCTACCAGCATATCCACTTCTTCCTCGGTTATGGGCTGGATAGGATTTCCGCTCGCTGTGTGCTCTACGCCGACCTCGCTGTACATATAGTTCTCAAAGCTGTCCTTCAGCGAACAGAAGCCCGCGCCGTTAGCGTTTTTCCCGACACTGTCGAGATAGTATGTTATGAATTCCCACGCTGCATCCTTATTCTGGCAGGTCGATGAAATGGAGAGGAGGAAAAAGGGCGCTATCCTGCCGCCGTTGCCGGAGTTTGACGGGTAGCCTACGAGTTGGATATCCTCGCCGTTGCCCATAAGGTACTTGATCTCGCAGTAGCCAACAGGTGACGTTCCGCCGGTTGCGACAAGCTGAAGATCTCTGCCGAACCATGTTCTCATATCTGTGTAGTATTCATCTATTTGGTTTTTGTCCTTATCAGGGTATTCATCTTCAACGAAGCGATTACAGAACTTCAGCAGCTCGATGAATTCCGGGCTGTCAAAATAACATTTGCCGTTCGGGTAGTCGATGAGATCCTCCATGGCATACAGCATATTGTTCAGCATATGGCTCTTTGATATGGTGTCGTACATATGTATAGCCGTTGAGGGAGCGTTGTCGTAGAAGCCGATCATCTCGTCGAGCGTCCATGTGGGCTTGTCCCAGAACTTAGTCTTGACTGCCAGCGACGTGCAGGAAAACTGCGTCGGGATAGCGTAGATACCGCCGTCCGGCGCTGTCATCGCGTTTATCACGCCAGGCACGAACTTGTCACGGCTGTGGTCGGGGTCGGAGTCCATGAACGTGCCGAGGTCGGCAAAGGCTCCCTTCTGCATGAGGTTGAGGTACTGACGGTAGTCCATATCGAGGAAAACGTCGGGCGCATTGCCTGTTATGAGGTCCATTGTGAGCTGATCCTTTGCTGCGTCCAGTGCGTCGCTGTATTCGCCATCAAAGTCGTTGGAGTCGAAGTAGGTCACGCAGTTCACGCGGTAATGCTCACTGTAGTTATTGAAGCTGCTGACTATCTGGCTCGTGCTCGGGTCGAAGAAGGCGCCGACCGTGATGTACTCGACGTCACTTATCTCCGAGGGGTCGCGCGGGACGAGCTTGACGAGCTCGTTTGTCTCGCCGCCGCTGTCAAGTATACCCACGAACTCGTCGTTGCCGAGCGGGAGGACGCAGCGGGGCGCTGTGATACCGGAGGTGAACCAGTCGATCAGCAGCTCCTGCGTGCCGTCGTTGCAGACGCCGTAAAGTCCGTCGTCAAGGGTGAGGATAATGCGGTATTTGTCATAGCCTGCCGACACCGCGGATTCGGGGACTGTACAGAGCGGCGCGTCGGACAGCTTACAGTCCGTGAAGTCGTAATAGCTGCACGTCACGCTGTCGATATATTCATATCCGTTGCTGTCCGTCCCGGAGGTGACATCGGTGATGCGTACCATGAGCTTGCCGTCGCGGTCGCGCAGGAGGATAGGTCCGCTCTCGTAGTAATCATCGTCGGTCTCGAAGGTATGGAGCGTCGTTATCGAGCCGTCCGTGCCGCTTATGCGGCGCACTGTGCCGTCAGTGAACGCGGCGATGAGGTCGCCGTTCTCCGCCGTCCACGAATTGATCGCCGGGTAATCGTAGTCGATAAGCTCGTCCGGGAACTCGACCGGCGTGCTGTTCAGCAGTATGCCGTCCTTGTCATAGCTGCACAGGATATATGACTTGGAGACAAGGTTCTGCTGAAAGTTCTCCCATGCGTCGGCGTCTGAGCCGTATTCCGGGAACGGGACGCCGTTGTGGTCTTCAAGATTAAGGAGCACGACAAAGCTGGCGTCCGGGGCGAAGACCTCGCTGCCGTAGTACCAGTCATAGGAGTAAACGGATTCGGGGTAGTCATGTTCCATGAAAGCAAAGGTACTGAACTGCTTGTCGGTGCGGTACATGATCTCATTCCTCAGATCCTTCTGAAGGTATTTTATCGCAATCTCACTGTCGCCTATGGGGAATATCTGCGATACCCTGTATACGTCCGACGGGAGGTCTATGCTCTCATAGCGGTACAATCCGCCCTGTGAAGCGTCCGATGTCGCTGTGACCTGTGCCGGGGAGCCTGCTCCCGAAGTGCTGTCTGGCGGCGATGAGCTTCCTGACTTGCTGCACGCTGTCCCCGCAAAGAGGAGCGCGGCAGCTGTTATTGCTGTAATACGTTTCATTCGCTTATCCTTTCTATTTCGCTTATCTGCCACTCGGAGCCGTCCCAGACCATGTGGAACTCGAGCGGCTCATCGATGTCGCGGCGGACTGTCATCTCGTGTATGCCAGAACGTATGATGACCGGCGCTGAGATGTACTCTGCCGCTGCCTGAGTTGTCTGTGAGGAATAGAGCTCCCCGCAGTAGCTGATGAGCACCGGTGCAGTATCTCCGCTCCCCGAGAGGAGCTCCCTTATGCCGGAAAAAAAGTATCCCCCGCCGTTCTGCTGGAGCTCGTACATATACTCATTCGTGACGAGACCGTCGATGAACGTCACTACCTCCCCGCAGCTGGTGAAATGATCGTCGCTGACGCGGGCGTAGTGTACATCGCCGCCGTCCCAGTCTGAGTTGCGGGAGCTGTAGCGGTAGAAGCAGAGAGTGGGTGCTCCGTCCTGCGCTCCGGCGGTGAGGAGGTTCGCTGCGGTGAGGAAGTCGTCGGTGAGCTTCTCGGCTTCTGCAAGGCGCTCGGACGACCTGACGCGGGTCATGTGCAGGAAAAATGTGCTCCCGCCGATACCTGCGATGAGTGCGAACGCAGCGGCTATGCCTGCCGCTCTCTGCCAAGCGCGTCCGCTTCGGCGCTCGACTCCGCTGACCGTCACCCTGCTGTCATACGCTCCCCTGCCCTGCTTCTGCCGTATCAGACTGTAGATACGCTGCTTCTCTGCCCTGCTTAGAGCTGGATAATCCGCAGAAAATCGCTCCGCGAGCTCGCTTTCGGGGTCGCTGAAAATGTCTTTTTTACACATACCACCACTCCTCGTTGATACCCGCTTTTTCAAGCAGGGCTCTCAGCTTCTTCCGCGCACGCTGGATACGCTTCTGTGCGGCGCTCTCCGATATGCCGAGGGTTCCGGCTATCTGTGCGAGAGTCCTGCCGTAATAGTAATAGTGTATCAGCATTAATCTGTCCTTCTTCCCGAGCTTTTCTATCTGCCCGAGCACTATGCGCCTTGTCTCCGCGAGGTCTGCTTCGTCATCGACTGATATGACGTCCGCTGTCTCTGCGGCATCGGTCTCACTGAGGGGGACAGTACGGCTGTTCCTCAGCTTGAGCCTACGGTAGGTGTCTATTGCACGGCGGCGGGCGATAGTTCCGATAAAGGCGGTGAGGTCGCCGTCTCCGGAGGGGCTTTTTTCCAGAGCGGTGAATATGTCGAGGAAGGCGTCAGCCACGCACTCCTCAACGTCCTCTGCTGTGCCGCTGCCTTTCAGCCGCGCCGCAGCTATCGCATAGACGTAACTGCAGTATTCCTCGAATAAAGCGCGCTGTCCTGCCTCCGGAGATTCCTCCATGAGTGCACGCAGCCGGCTGTCTGTCATTATCCTATCCACCCCTTTGAACGCGTTCATTCTATCTGCTCGGACATGAGCAGCTTTTGCGGACATTTTTCTGTAGCGGTTCAGCTTATCTCGCCAAGATAGAGCGAAATGCGGTTCTGGAGCATTTCTGCGCACTGCTGTGCGGTCTGCTCTCCTGCGAGATATTTCTCTACCTCCTCGTTCGCGATGGACTGTATCGTATCGTCAGAGTCCATTAGGACGTCGCAGGAATCCAGCACGCTGAGGATATACTCCTTGTTCGATTCGTCGAGCGGGTGTCCGAACTTCTCCGCGGTGTCGCCGGTGTAGACCAGCTCGCCGTCAACAAGCTCGAACTCATCGGGAGCAACTCCGGTGCCGCCATTGCGATAGTAGACCATGTATCTGCTGTCCTCCATGAACTTGTTCAGCTTCTTGTCGTAGCCTGCCTTGTTGGACGTGAATGTGTCGCCGGTCTGCAAATAGGAGGTCTGGTATCTCTCGCCCATGATATAGCAGAAATAGTCCCACGCGCCGTCGGCATTCTTCGCGTTGCTGAGTATCGAGTAGCACATACAGTTGCCCGTCATTATCCTGCCTCTGCCGTCGTTCGAGGGCGGTATCAGATAGGTGTAATTGTCGTGCTCAAGCAAATTGTACTGCCCCGGAGTTTCCGCGAAGGACAGGAACCTGTGCAGCCATGCGTATCCGATGAGCGCCGTTTGTTCGCTCAGTGCCCTGTTCGCTTCCAGAAAATACTGCGTTGAGGTCTCGTCATCTGCGTTATCCCAGTCGTAGGGCTCGTTCACTTCAAAGCTGCCGAGGAGGTCGAGCACCTGCAGGAACTCCGGCGAACTGAAATCACAGGTGTAGCTGTCAAAGTCAACGTAATTATACATCAGCAGGTCGAAGAAATTGTACCACGCGACCTTGCGGTCTGTGAACGAGGAATTGCGCGAGCCAAGGTACATTCCCTCCGGCATATTCTCCGCGATGGACAGGAAATCGCTGACAGTCCACAGAGAATAGTCCCTGCTGATGACGTCGCTGTTGGCTATCCACAGCTCGTAGTTGAACGCGACGGGGAGACCGTACAGACCGCCCTTGTACTCATACGCCTTGAGCACGTTGGGGACGATGTCGTCACGGGAGAGCCCGTCGCGGCTGTCCATGAGGGTGTAGATGTCCGCGAAGGCGCCGAGGTTGGTGTACTTATACATCGTGGACGAGTCGTGGTAGCAGACGAGGTCGGGCTGGTCGCCGGAGAGGACGTCGAGCTTCAGGTCGTCCATTGTTTCGTACTTCTTTATATCCGCGATGTACAGATCAGACTGCTTGTTGTACATAGCCACGGTCTCGTCGGCGTTATTGTCCCAGTTGATACAGCCAACTGTAACGGGAGTGCGGTCATCGACGTAGTCTTCTGGACGCACTGTGAGCAGCATGAAGAGCATTCCCGTGCCGGTGGTCTGGTCCATTGACAACAGCGCGAACTTCCCCTCGCCGGCATAGGTCAGCGACAGTATTATGCCAGGGTAAACGTTGGATTCGCTCGTGCCCATGAGCTGTATCAGGGTGTCGTCATAGCGCAGTCCGAATATGCCGCCGCTCAACCAGAGGAACGCCTTGTAGTCGCCCGCGCCGGGGTACACGCTGCCGGAGAGCGACAGCCACTTGCCGTATTCGCGCTCCTGATCGGGGAATTTCAGCGTGGTTCCGTCCATGTATCCCCATGTCTCCCAGCCGGCTGCGATGAACGAGCCGTCCGCACACGCTGTGAACGAGTAACGCTCGCTGTCCACAACGCTGTCGAGCAGGGAGCCGTCTGCGCCGATAAGTGCGTAGCCGTCACGGTGACGGATAATGTAGCTGTCGCCGTATGCAGTCATGCTTTCGATGTAGGTATCGCCGAGGGTGTAGAACTCGCTTATGCCGTCTGCCTCGAAGTCCGCAGTGAGCTTGCCTTCGGCGTCGAAACGACATATACGGAAGCTCACTGCGGCGCCGCTGAAGTATGCCTCCATGTCCGAATAATCGCCTTCCCAGACCGCGTAGGTGTACAGGATAGCTATGCCGCCGTCCGGGAGCATAGCGGGTATGCGGTCGCTGATGTACGGGGTGCGATCGTCCTGCGGCTCGGCGAGGGTGACTTTCTCGGTCGGGGCGAATGAGTCGTCGTAGAGCTGGATTGCAGCTTGGCTTTCATTGTCGGTGTAGTACAGGCGCAAGCCGCTGTGCCACGAAACTCCGAGCGTGGACGAGAAGTCCTCGGGAAGATCAAGGTCGGTCTCCTTGTAGTTGAGCTGGGACGCTTTCAGCGGCCCGGCTGCGGAGGTGTCGCTCTGTGACGTGCTGCTGTCTTTTTTCGAGCAGCCCACGGCTGTTAGCATGGTCAGCGAGAGTATTATCGAAAGTATCTTATTCATTACGGTCACTCCTTTTCTGCGGCTGTGCCGCGTATATAAGAAAGTGACTTTCAGGGGCAAAATAGACGATGCTCCCGCAAACTTTGTATATCTGCACAAAAGCACGCTGAAAAATAATGCAGGATATACAACAAGCTCCCGGCACGCGGTGTACCGGGAGCTGTTTTGCTGTAAAGTATGATCTATGCGTTTGTCAGCATATCGTATGTCACGCCGTATTTTTCTGCGATGTCACGCGCGTATGACTGACCCTCCGGGGCGGCTATCTCTACCCTGAACGAACGCTTGCCGCCGTCGCTCTTCATCACGAGCGACGCTGCCTTTACGCTGCTCTCTCCGTTCATCTCGCTGACTTCCTCCGCGAGCTTGTGCATATGCGTGTTGTAGATCGTCCGCACCTTCTTTTTAAGCAGCGCACGGACTGAATCCCGAGCGATGTAGAAACCCTCCTCGAAGGAGGTCGTGGAGAAGGTCTCATTGAGCAGGAGCAGGCTGTCTGCGGTGCAGTCCGAGTATATCGTGCGGAAGCGCACGCACTCCTCGCCGAGACGTCCGAGGTCCATTGTCTTGTCCTCATCAGCGGGGAAATGGGTGTAGATGCAGTCAACCGGTCTGTAGCGGAAGGACTCTGCCGGAACGGATATACCGCCCTGTGCGAGAACGTAAAGCAGTCCCGCTGCCTGGGTCAGAGTCGTCTTGCCGCCGCGGTTCGCGCCGGTGAGGATATATATAGTGTGCTCCGCGTCGAAGCCGAGGTCGTTGCAGACTATCTCGTCCATTGAGCCAAGGTTCACCGCGAGCTTCAGGTTGTAGAATCCCCTTGCATCCATCGAGGAGCTGCCGTCGGTCAGCTCGGGCTCGCAGAAGCGGAACCCGCTCTCTGTGTGCTTGCTGATGAACTCAGCGAACCTGATGTAGTACATGAACTCCGGTATCATCTGCGAGATGTTCACTATCGCGACATTGGCGTATTTCGTCAGTGTGTCGCGGAGCTTCTTTACGAGCGAATCGAGCATTTTGGTCAGTATGTTCTCGAGGTAGAATGTCGAGTTGCTGACACCGTCACCGTCGGGCGTCCGGACGACCGTTGACCTTATCCTGCCGTCCACGAAGGGTGTGCTGCTCACCGCCGAGAAGCCCGCGAGTTTCTCCACGAACGCGCCTACGCTCGCAGTGTGCTGACGGTCTGCCTGATGATAGTGCATATCGCCGTCCCAGTCCGTACCGTCGTGTATCTTGTCCTTTGAGGAGATAGCGTCCGCGAAGCTGCTGACTATGCCCGACTTCTTGAATGGCTTGTTGTTGACGGAGATGAGTCCCATGCTGACGGCTTCAAAGCGCTCGTTAACGTTTATGCCGAGGGTCACGCTCTGTATATCCGAGGACTTTTCTTTAAGGGCGGCGATGTCCTTTTTCATTTCGGCAAAGCACGCTTCGTCGTAGAGTTCGCCGATGTAATCCCTGAAATTCAGCAGTCCCTCAGATCTTATGTCCTCAGCTTCGAGGCATTCTCTCATCGCTTCGACACACCTGATATAGTCGTTCAGTTCGTCAAGACGGTGGAGAAGATGCCACAGACCAAGCTTTTCGTCAGATTCCTTATGCATGGTGCTGAAATTCCTGATGAATTCTATCTTCTCAAAAAGCTCCGACATACGGCTCCTCAGTCCCGGCAGGGCGAGGATATCCGCGAAGACCTTCTGTCTGTACAGCGCCACGCGGGGGTCTGCGGTCATATTCGAGATGATGCTCATGATGAGGTTCTGCTCTTTGGTGCTTGCAGTGAGCTCGCGGCACAGCGCGTCGAGCCCGAGGTCGTGGCAGGCTGCCTCGGAGAGCTGCTTATACTTCGTATCCTCATAGTATGGGAACAATATGCTGAACTGGCTGTTTTCCTTCATTGCGGTGTGACATCTCCTTCACAGCTTGTTTTATTTGTCATTATCATATCACATACCGGGGTCTGTGTCAATATTCGCACGGTGCCCCAACGAGGGAAAAATTACCTTTCAAAAATTTCAAAAAAGCCTTGACAAAACGAATGTTCTGTGATATCATAAATATACAGAACATACTTTCGCCCACTTTGAAAGGAGGTTGACCACATGGAAAGGATATATCTCTGTATCGACCTGAAAAGCTTCTATGCAAGCGTGGAATGCGTCGCACGCGGATATGACCCGTTCAGGGTCAACCTCGTGGTCGCTGACCCCTCCCGCGGCAGCGGAGCGATAACCCTTGCGATATCCCCTGCGATGAAGGCGCTCGGAGTAAAGAGCCGCAGCAGGCTTTTCGAGATACCCAAGAGCATAAAGTACGAGATCGCTGTCCCGCAGATGAGGAAGTACATGGAGGTCTCCGCGCAGATATACGGTGTCTATCTGCGGTATATCTCCCCCGACGATATCCACGTCTACTCGATCGACGAGGTGTTCATCGACGTCACGCCGTATCTCAGGACGTACAGGAAAACGCCCAGGGAGATCGCTCAGATGCTCATGGACGCGGTCATGGAAGAGACAGGTATCTGCGCGACCGCCGGTATCGGTACGAACCTGTACCTCGCAAAGGTCGCGATGGATATAGTCGCGAAGCACGTCCCGGGGCACATCGGAGTGCTCAATGAGGGTATGTACAGGAAGTATATGTGGAGCCACCAGCCGCTCACGGATTTCTGGGGCTTCGGCAGGGGGACTGTCCGCAGGCTCGCGAAGTTCGGCGTTTGTGATATGCGCGGGATAGCGGAGATGCCGGAGCAGGCACTGTACAAGGAGTTCGGCGTCAAGGCTGAATTCATCATCGACCATGCGTGGGGACGTGAGCCCTGCACAATGGAGGACATACACAGATACGAGCCGAAAAGCCATTCGCTCTCCAACAGCCAGATACTGTTCAGCGACTACTGCGCCGGGGACGCTCTCGTCGTCATGAAGGAAATGGTCGAGAACCTTGTGCTCGAAATGGTCGGGAACGGGCTGTATGCGGGCGGGATTTCGTTGTTCATACGCTACTCCAAGGACTGTATCCCAGCGTCGGGCGGCTCGGCAAAGCTCCCACAGGCGACGTGCTCGATAAAAAAGATACGAGCTGAGTTCGAGAGGATATTCGGGGAAAAGGTCGAGCCGGATCACAGTATCAGGCAGATAGGGATAGCCCTCACGGAGCTCACAGCGGAATGCGGCAGGCAGCTCAATTTCTTCGATGACTTCAACGAGGACGTGCGCGAGGAGCGGCTCGAGTCCGCGGTGGTCTCGATACGCAGAAGGTACGGCAAGAACGCGCTGCTGAAGGGGCTGAACTACCTTGGCTGCGCGACCGGAAGAATGCGGAACACGCTCGTCGGCGGACACAAGGGCTGATGTCAGGAGGTGAACAGAATGAAAAATGAGGATCGTGCCATGCAGTTCATGCCGTTCGCGGCACTGAAGGGCTATTACGAGCGCGTCCGGGAGCAGGAGGAGATCTCCTGTGCGGACGAGACTGAGCGTGAGCAGTCTCACGAAGATGAATACCGGGAGGAGACTTGATTTTGTGCGGCAGCTGCTGTATAATGTAGCTAATGATATGAGCTCGAGGAGAATATATGCCGGACACCGAAACAATGATACAGAATGCTGAGATAATCCGCAGCAGGCGCAAGACCGTAGCCATGCAGATATCCGACGACGGAAGGCTCGTCGTGAGGGCGCCGCTGAGGTGCTCCTACAGGGAGATATATGCGTTCATCGAAAAGAACCGCCGCTGGATAGAGGTCCATGCGGAAAAAGTGCGCAGGCGGGCTCGTGAGCTGGAAAAGCTCGAGCCGTTCACTGCGCAGGATATCACTGAAATGACGCGGCGCGCCGGCGAGGTCGTGCCGGAGCGGGTAAGATACTACGCCGCTCTGCTCGGGGTGACTTACGGCAGAGTGACAATACGTCATCAGAAGTCCAAATGGGGCAGCTGTACCTCAAAGGGGAACCTCAATTTCAACTGCCTGCTAATGGCTGCTCCGCCGCAGGTGCTGGATTCAGTGGTCGTCCATGAGCTGTGTCACAGGCTGCACATGGATCACTCGCGGAGCTTCTATGCGGAGGTGTACCGCGTGTTCCCGGAGTACGACCGGTGGCACGGCTGGCTCAGGGAGAACGGGGCGCTCCTGATAAGGCGTATGACGGTTGGCGTGAAATCTCCGGAAAGCCCTTGAAATATGCTGCGGAATATGGTACAATTAAACAAATAACTGCCTAAGGAGGTATTTTTATGATCGACGTAAATGGCCGCTGGGCGCTCGTCACGGGCGCTGCACGCGGTATCGGACACGGGGCTGCGCTGTTTCTTGCTGAGCGCGGCTGCAATCTCATCGTTCACGGACGTACAAAGGCACACTGCGCGGCGATACTCGGTGAGGCAAGGGCTCTCGGCGTTGAGGCTTATGCAGTGGGAGCGGAGTTCTCCGAACTGTCGCAGGTAGAGGCTATGCTCGCTGAGATCGACGGGCTCGGGGTCACGGTGGATATCGTGCTCAACAACGCCGGCATACAGGTCGCGTACAGAACGGATTTCCTCAAAACTCCCGCGGAGGACTACGAGCAGAGCTTCAGGATAAACACTATCGCGCCGATGATGATCGCTTATCATTTCATCCCGAAAATGCAGCAGAACGGCTTCGGGCGGATCGTAAACACGACGAGCGGGATACGTCTCGAGCCGGAGCAGGCTGGCTATTCCGCAAGCAAAGCCGGTCTGGACAAGGTCACTATGGACCTCGCCGCAAAGCTCGAGGGGACGGACGTCTGCCTGAACCTCGCGGACCCCGGCTGGTGCAGGACTGACCTCGGCGGCAGCAAGGCTCCGAATGCTCCCGAAAGCTCGCTCCCGGGCGTGGTAGTGGGTGCTTTCATCGACGACAAGCGCTCCGGCCGCTGCTTCACTGCGAGCGATTTCTACGGCATGACGATCGAGGAGGCTGTCACGAAGGCTAAGGACTACCCGGTATTCACGGGAACGATCGCGTATGTATGAGATGTGAGCCGCGGCTCGGAAGGTCGGCGCTCACATAAAACCAAGCCCCGGGGTGCTCCTCGGGGCTTGGTTATTGCAGTCTCACGGATCAGGTATCACATAATTATTTCCGATCGGAAATACTGTTCCTGAAATCTTATCTGTTCCATTATTTCTTCCTTGTTAAACGAAGAATCTGTGGGACAAACTACCCACTTTTCTTCTGAATCATCATATCGGTGAACGACTGCAATGATTTTTCCGGTAAATTGATCGATGGGCTTGTCAATGCCTAAAATGTATGCGTCCTGCTCCTCACCATCCGGAGCTATATTGCCTTCGATATACCCATAATTGACCGGATAATACATATCTTTGTACTTTGGATGATAACTTCCGAGAGGTCTGTCAACTGTAACAGTAACAATATCACCTATCATTTTAATCCTCCTATTGGATCAGCCCTGGCTGTATACAAATTATACCAGACCGTGCTCTTATTGTCAATAAAAGCCGGCGTACAGGGCGGCGCTTTTGTGTTGCTTTTTTATAAGAAATGTGGTATAATAGACGTACATCAGCGCCGCTCAGCGGCGTGCACCTCAGGAGAAAAATATGGAGCATTTCAAGCTATATTCGCAGTTCGCGCCCGCCGGCGATCAGCCGCAGGCTATAGAAAAGCTCGTGAGCGGTATCGAAGCCGGGAAAAAGGAGCAGATACTCCTCGGCGTCACAGGCTCGGGCAAGACCTTCACTATGGCAAACGTCATCGCGAGAGTCAACAAGCCTACGCTCGTTCTCGCGCACAACAAGATACTCGCGGCACAGCTCTGCTCGGAGTTCAAGGAGTTCTTCCCCGACAACGCAGTGGAATACTTCGTCTCGTACTACGATTACTACCAGCCCGAGGCTTACGTTCCCAGCACAGACAGCTACATCGAGAAGGACTCCTCAATAAATGACGAGATAGACAAGCTCCGCCACTCCGCGACGACTGCTCTCGCTGAACGCAGGGACGTCATAATCGTGGCGAGCGTGTCGTGCATATACTCCCTCGGAAGCCCCGACGAGTACCGCTCAATGGTCGTTTCGATACGTCAGGGCGCCGAAAAGCCCCGCGATCAGCTCATCGAGGAGCTCGTTAAGATACGCTACGAGCGCAACGACATCAGCTTCGAGCGAAACAAGTTCCGTGTGCGGGGCGACGTCGTTGAGATATTCCCCGCAAGATCGAGCGATACGGCGGTCCGCGTGGAGTACTTCGGGGACGAGATAGACCGTATCTCCGAGATAAACGTTGTGACGGGAGAGGTCAAGGCAGTTGTGTCGCACGCAGCTATCTTCCCGGCTTCGCATTATGTTGTCGGAGATGAGAAGATCGAGTCCGCGCTCGCTGAGATCGACCGTGAGCTCGCAGAGCGAATCCAGTTTTTCACGTCGCAGAACAAGCTCATCGAGGCTCAGCGTATTGAGCAGCGCACCCACTACGATATGGAGATGCTGCGCGAGGTCGGCTATTGCAGCGGCGTCGAGAACTACTCCCGAGTGCTCGCAGGACGTCCGCCCGGAAGCACCCCGCAGACCCTCCTCGACCACTTTCCCTCTGACTTCCTGCTCATCGTGGACGAGAGCCACGTCACGCTGCCGCAGGTCAGGGCGATGTATGCCGGTGACCGCGCCCGCAAGACAACTCTCGTGGACTATGGGTTCCGTCTGCCGAGCGCGTTCGATAACCGTCCGCTCAACTTCGATGAGTTCAATGCTCACATAAATCAGGCGATATATGTCAGCGCCACGCCCGGCACTATCGAGCGGGAGAAGACTGACACGATCGTCGAGCAGGTCATTCGCCCGACGGGTCTTGTTGACCCGGAGATAATCGTCAAGCCCACACAGGGACAGGTGGACGATCTGCTCTATGAGATCAATGCCCGCGCCGAGAAGAACGAGCGCGTGCTCGTCACGACGCTGACCAAGAAAATGGCGGAGGATCTCACCTCGTACTACGAGAATCTCGGGGTAAAGGTCCGCTATATGCACCACGACATCGACACTATCGAGCGCATGGAGATAATCAAGGATCTGCGAAACGGTGTGTTCGACGTGCTAATCGGTATCAACCTCCTGCGTGAGGGTCTGGACATTCCCGAGGTGTCGCTCATCGCGATCCTCGACGCCGACAAGGAGGGCTTCCTGCGCAGTGAGACATCGCTGATACAGACTATAGGGCGTGCAGCTCGAAATGCAGGCGGTCAGGTAATCATGTATGCGGATACGGTTACGGGCTCGATGGAGCGTGCCATCACTGAGACCGAGCGACGCAGGAGCTTGCAGATAGCCTTCAACGAGGAGCACGGTATAGTCCCGAAGACTATCATCAAGGAGGTCCGCGACGTCCTCGAGATAACCTCCAGGAACAAAGTCGAGGAGAAGACCAAGCAGAAGAAGATGTCCCCTGCAGAGCGTCAGCAGCTCATCGACAGGCTCACAGTCGAGATGAAGAACGCTGCAAAAATGCTCGAATTCGAGCACGCGGCGTATCTGCGCGATAAGATAAAGGAACTCAGAGAGGGTAAATAAGGAGTTATTATGATCGACAAGATTACTATAAAAGGCGCAAGAGCCAACAACCTCAAAAACATCGACCTTGAGCTCCCGCGCGACCAGCTCATCGTCATGACGGGTCTCTCGGGCTCGGGAAAGTCCTCGCTGGCGTTCGATACTATCTACGCTGACGGTCAGCGGAGATACGTCGAGAGCCTTTCGTCCTATGCGAGAATGTTCCTCGGACAAATGGAAAAACCCGATGTGGACAGCATTGAGGGTCTCTCCCCTGCGATCTCCATAGACCAGAAAACGACCTCCAAGAACCCGCGTTCAACGGTCGGGACGGTCACGGAGATTTACGATTATCTGCGTCTGCTGTACGCACGCATAGGCGTTCCGCACTGCCCGATATGCGGGCGGGTCATATCGCAGCAGAGCATCGACCAGATGGTCGATACGATAATGGAGCTTCCCGAGGGGACACGTCTCCAGCTGCTCGCGCCGATAGTCCGCAATCGCAAGGGTCAGTACACCAAAGAGCTCGACAGCGCAAGACGCTCGGGATTCGTGAGGGTGCGGATAGACGGGATAATGTATGAGCTGACCGAGGAGATAAAGCTCGACAAGAACAAAAAGCACATCATCGAGATCGTCGTTGACCGTCTTATCATCAAGGAAGGTATCGCCTCGCGTATCACCGACAGCCTCGAGACCGTTTTCAGTCTCACGGAGGGGCTGGCGATAGTTGACGTCATCGGCGGCGAGGAGATGATATTCTCGCAGAATT
>JAEELF010000056.1 GCA_016288815.1 Ruminococcus sp. | reverse complement strand
TCATATACTTCAAAATGCCCATACCCCGGATCATTCCATTCTATTGAGCCGGTATCATTATTGAACAATAACAAGAAATCATCTCCGACTTCTGTAAAGAATGATCCGATCATTGCTCGTTTGCCCATATTAAAACCACCTGTCCATTTAAAAAACGCATCCTGAATAAAAGAGATATCATCTTGCTGTGCGCATAATGGGTATAGTTCATAATCAATGTCACCGGAAATCATCTCTATCCAGGAAGAGAATGCATTATTGGGCGGTTCGATAAACTGACTTTCTTTCAAATGATATGCTCCTCGAATACATCTTTCTTTGTCACATCTCATTCTTGAATAAAAATTCCTGAGTCCATCATGAATACGAAATCCAAGAACTGATTCAACCAGGTTCCAATTGATTTGTATCGTTGCTGTTGGTGTGTTCACAAAATCCTCAATTGAAATCACACATATCACCTACTAAATTCCGATTTTTGTCAGTAATAATTATAGCATAACATAGCCGCACTGTCAATAGAAACGCCATAGTACTTCTGACTGTAGATCAGAAATACTATGGCTTAATACTTCTATATGAGTATCGACTGTATGAGGGCGATTTTTGTCCTCTTTTTTCTTTACATTCGTCCCCGAAAATGATATAATTTAAGCAGCGAAATGTGTTTAAGCTCGTCCCCGCAGAAGCGGGAGCGTAGAGATACATTATTCAATATGGTCAGGTGCTTACGAAATTCTGAAAAAACTTGTTCCCTAAATTTCTAAAAAGTGTCACTTTTTGAAAATAATGCACCATCATTTTTTTGAGAATTCGTAATTGTAATGGCATAACCATTCCATTAGTAAGATAATAAAACTAAGTGTGAAATGATGCCGACTTAAATGATTATTCTGCGTATTATAATAACTTGGAGACAATTATGGGAAAATATGATATAGGAGCAGAGCTTACAAATGAATGCAAACTGACAGCATATGACCTTGCAGAAGAAATAGCTGAAGAACTTGGTTTAAGTGATACCAAAGCTATTGAAATGAAATTAGGTAACGGAAAATCAGGTTTGCTCAAGAAGTTAAAAGATCTATTGGAATTTGATGCAAAAGAGATTGCTAAGGATTCAGAAGTAGAACTATTTAAAATGTATAAGTTGCTAAAAGTATTATATTTATGCGAAAAAGATGGAGCGCCAAAGAAAATAAGAGTATATGATACTGAATCAGAAATAAAGATACGAATAATTGACATCCTCGCAAAACCAAGAATGTCCAACATTGCTACTTACCTTGTAGATGGTAATAAGGTTGAGAATGCTATTGATCAGTTAATTTCTCTTATTAAAGTAGAGGTTGATGATGCAGCGGATCGCACTGCTTTAATTGACAAAATAGATGATCGATGGCAATACATAGCTCAAAAACAGTTTGATTATGTAACTTCAGATATGGCGCTATCTGATCCGGAGACTACACTCAAGGAGTTGAAGCGTATAAACCGAAAGCTCGACACTATAATTGATGAGCTAAATACAGAATCACAGACGGATGCCATCCCAACGGAAGGAGTTATGAACTCTTTTTTCAACATGCTTATGAATCATAAAAAACTGTGCTATCTGACAGACAGGATAAGGATGAAATCCTTCTTATCGCTTCCTAAGAAGCCGGATGATAAGTTCGTTGAAATATTCAGGAAATATGAGGAGCAACCCATTATTGTTGACAATATACCCGAATTGAGGCAAGCTCTTAAAGCTAAAGACAATCCTGAGATTATGACAGATTTATTGAACCTTCTGTGTTACTTTGAAGAAATCCCTGAGAGTGATTATAAGCATTACAACTACGCTTTTGAACATTGCAGAATCGTTCTCCAATGGCTAATGAAGGAAAAGGGCGTGGATTTTTCTCATGTAGTTCCGATGTCTGTTTTTGTTTCTGTTATTCAGGAAATAGTTTATGTTAAAAAGAATACTAATGATTTCAAAGTAAAGAACGACTATTTCGGCTTTAACCCTTCTGGAATATCACTCATGTCGGCGCTGAAAAAAACAAATGCTACAGAAGTTCCCTCGGTTCTTGTGGATATTTGGATTAGAAGAATAGAGAACAGGTTTTGTGCTAATTATGGTGCTATTGACCTGATTAGTGAGAAGAACAAAGCTGAGATTAATACGCTCATTATAAGAACGCATATTTTTTCGCACAATAATCTGTTTGTTCTAAAAAAAGAAAATGACGCATTATTGCATAGAGTTGCTGCTGCACATACTAATACAAGTGTCGCTGCTGATACGGAAAAAACTTTTCGGGTTGTATTGTGCCACAATCTTGGATCGTTAGGTGAGTTTGTTGAACATTTCGAGCTTCCTGACGATTCTGATAACATCTATGATATGTTCCGGGAGTTATTATATGCTTATGGTAAAGACTTAGACAATGAACTGGAAGAACTCGCTATAAGCATTACACATATAATAGTGAATCAAAAAACATATGGTCAAAATGATCCTGATCTTAAAGAAATGGAGTGTAAGTTTACCATTATCCTCCCCGATGGTGTCAGTCAAAACTGTTCGTTATACTTTGATTACAAATCAAATGCAAAGACCTTTTTCTACCACAATTTCAGAATCCTGTAGTAGATTTTTGAGGGAGAAAAAAGTGAGGGGATTTTCTTATCTACAAAAATCGAAATGTGTGATATGATAGTCATATCGGATAAAACCGATGCGACTATTATTTTTTTAAGAGGAGAGTTTTATCATGGCATATGAACGCTGGTCCCCCAACACAGCATGGGAAATAATCAACCGCGAAAAAATGGAGAAATATGGCACGACAGACTACGAAACCATCGAATTGATGGAGAAATACAAGGATAAATGCCTTCAGGAGGAAACCGCAGAAAAGGTGGAGGTTGAACTTCAGAACGCACTTCCGGCTATCAAAGAGGAAGCACGAGCAGATGCTGTGATTCGTGTGAGAGACGAATACGCTATTGCTAGTGGGAGAGAAATATATGGCTTAACTCCTTTCAACAGCGAGAGTATAACCGTCAACGGCAATACTCTCTATCCAAGCAGCTTTATCCCTGATAGACCTACTAATGATCCGGTCGGCGAGGATACAAGACTGCATTTCGACGATCGGAACGACAAATGGCTTGTGAAGGTGAAAAACGGCTCACACAAGCTTATTTCTCGATTCGTAGTAATTGCCTGCCTCATCGTAGATGCCAGCGGACCGGGAAGGTGTCGAGCCTTCGTCATCTTCCTCAAGGGAGTGGCTAACCCTTTAATCTTTTGGGAGGGCATTATAGAAGCGGCTGAGCTTCGCAGACAAACTCAATTTCATCAGAAGGGGCTTAATTACGGACGGAAGGAGCTATACCACGAGTCATTTCTCCGTGCTTTGAGGAGCTGTAAATCGGTTTACTTTCTCTCGCTCCCGCAACATGCAGGATGGAATATAAAACCGGATGGATCGTTGATATTCGTTGATTCGGCAATGATGAAACCTGAATTCGAGGGCTTGTTCCTGAAGGATGACGCTGAGGATAAGAAGAAAGAGTGCAATAAAAACAAACTGCACAATATTTTTCGCGATATTTCCTTAGTGAGAGCTGAACACGAGTTCGATGATGTTGCAGCTGAATTCCACAGCCTGCTCCCGGATGCGCTTCCGATAAAAATCGGTACAGTGATTTCGGCAACGAGTCGCCTTCTTCCTCACTACAAGGCGGAGGGTCTTGTTCAGGATAGGTTGTGGGTAGTGGAAACTTCCGACAATGCAACTGCAAAGGCTATGGTAGCTGTAATGCAGAATAGGAATCATCGTACTACGGAGGTACTCTTCTCTTCTATGCAGCTTCCGCATATAAAAGATGAGTTGATGAAATACGTCGATTGTGTTGCAGTTATGCGTCATTCTTGTGCTATCTGTTCAATGTACGATTTTAATAAAATATTAAAATATTTATATGAATTGATACAAAACGGATATTCAGAGAATGACAACGGCAGGTTGATACCTACTTTATTTATCGATAATGCCGGGATCATACCTGAGGAGTTCCAGATTCACCAGATATCTATCACTGACAGGCTTCATTTGGATGATATAGAGCAGATTCAGGGAATCCTTGGAGAGATTGACTGCAAAATTGTGAAGTTCGCTGAACGGAATCCTGATGCGATGGCGCAACGCTTAAAAAAAGCGACAACCGAAGCAAAGGAAAAGGTAACGGCGCTTCCGAGGCGGAGTCATAGCAGTTCGGCAGTAATGTTTATTGCAACCGCTCTTATGCTTAAAAAAGGCGGTATTCTAACTGAGGCTGATGTGCAGGCTATGCTGCAGTGGCTAAGTACCGAGGCTAAGTCCAGGACTTCAATGGAGCGCAGTGTTTGTAAAGCTGTAGGTACAGCATTGAGCGATGAGATATGCAACGGCAGACTTTCGATAGCGAGACAGTACGGTCCTCCGTTCTGGGCTCCTGATAAGGCTTTTGTTGCAGGAGATGAGTCGCTTAATGTGACAAAGGATTTTTGGGATGACGAAATATTACCTGAGATACCAGTAGGACGGAATACTGCACTTCAATATCTAAAGGACGAGGATTCCCTCTTCACTAACAAGGGAGAGGATCAGAAAACCTGGACTGTCGAGACTGAAGACGGCGTAAAGAGACCGCGGCGATTCTACTCGTTTTCGCGGGATTTACTTACTCCCGAGGCTAACAGGATAGTTGATGAGGCAGTAGCTTCAGATCTGTTCCACAAGCCGGATAAGCATCTCGATCATTTCTCCCCTTTCATAAAGCATCCTCGACTGGATATGTATGCTGGGCAGGTCATTACTGATTACAAAAACGGTAATCCGTTTATTGCTGTAACTGGTACTCCCGGTTCAGGCAAGACGGACTGGTGTATGATGCAGGCAGTTCAAAGAGCAAAGGCAGGAGAGGTTGTAGTTATTCTCGACCCCACCAATGCCTTTTGTAGAGAGGAATTGTCTGCACATATGATCCCAGATGAGATTATTAATGAGTACGTTAAATTCTGGGATATGTCGACTGACGGTTTCCCAGTTAACATTCCAGACTACGAAGGTTGTACTAACATAGAGCAGAAGACGCAGAGATTATCAAGCCTTCTGATATCTGGAATGCACCTTACAGGATTTAAGCAGAAGCCCATTCTCACAAGTAAAGTAGCAGAATGGCTTGAGAAAACTCCGATCAACACCCCACAGGAATTATTGCCCTTAACGTCTTCGTTTAGCGAAAGCGCAGACGAACGAGCTATTATTCCAAGGATGACCGCACTGTTCAGCACTGTTAATATGCAAAGTAATGTACCTTATTGTTGGGCAGATCGCCTTTCTGATAGGGGAAAGATATTGGTGATTTCAAGCGGTAATGCTAACACAAATGAACATGCTAACCCCTTCGATGTAGTCTTGGACTCCCTCTACAGTTATAAGGATATTCATCGCGATGAAAAAGTTACTATAATAATGGACGAGTTCCAGACTCTGAATCGCTACCAAGGCTGCACTCTTGAGGCAATACTTAGCCGTGGAAGAAAGCTGAATATGTCAGCAATCCTTGCTTCGCAAGATTATACTGACGCTAAGGATCCCATTGGTCGCTTCTACGCCTACTGTGGAACCCATGTGTTCTTCAGACCTCTCGGCGAGGAGTGCACAAAAGCTGTTTCTGAGCTCACAAAGCTCGATGATAACGTTATCCGGACTCTTCCGGATTTCCACTGCGCTATCATGGGAGCAGTTTATAGCGATTACCACAAGAAGAATATACAGCTCGGCTCAGCTATCGTCGGAGAGACATACCGTCCACCATATGTGGGCAGTTATGACGATGATGAGCACGCATAAGGCTTGCATTAAATGAATATCCTGCACTTATACCGGGCAAAATCATAATGAAAGGGGGCAGGTGCGTTGGAGATATACGACAAGCGTGACAAGGGCTACATCGAGGTCTGGCTGACGAACGCAGAACAGCAGCTATACGACCGCAAGGAACTGACGCGCTGCCTCCTTAAAAAGGTGGACGCAAAAAATTGCAAGGTCGTGTACTTCCTGTCTGGCAGCGACGACCTGCTCAGTTGTACGGAGAGCTTGCTCAAACATAATCTGGGGTGCGCGTGAAGCGCACCTCTTTTTTCTTCTTGACAAGCGGGCACCAGTATGTTACAATGATGATAATCGAATCGGATAGCTTATTACCAACACTGACACGGAGGAGCTGACTATGGAAAACAGACAGCGAATAGCAGGATATTGCCGAATCTCGGTCGATGAGGAGCTTGACCGTGACAATACCTCCATCGAGAACCAGAAAGCGATAATCGCCGATTATATCGGCAAGACCTTCCCCACAGCGGAGCTCGACTTCTACGAGGACCGCGACCGCTCCGGCTATACTTTTGAGCAGCGCGAGGGCTACCAGAAGCTGCGGAAGAAAATGCTCATGCACGAATACGATATCCTCATCATCAAGGACTTCTCGCGTTTCAGCCGACGCAACAGTAAGGGACTTGTCGAGCTTGAAGATCTGCGAGATGCGGGAATGCGTATAATCTCTATCGGCGACAGCATCGACTACCCGACCTTTGATGACTGGACGGCGATACAGTTTCGCTTCCTCATCAACGAAATGCCTGTTACGGACACCTCTAAGAAAGTCCGCTCAGTAGTCAAGCGCCGTCAGGAGGAGGGCAAGTGGATATGTGCCGTTCCCTATGGCTATATCATGATCAACAGCAAGCTCATGCAGTTTGAAGTCGATGAGCCAGCTGCGGAAGTTGTCAGGGAGATATTCAGGCTCTACAGCGAGGGCTGGGGCTACAAGCGCATTGCCAATCACCTGACCGACCGTCATATCCCTACGCCGCGCATGGCTGAAAAGGAGCGCCGTGAGGCTAAAGGAGAGGAGTGCAAGCTCCGCGGAAAGAGCGAGTGGAGCATAGTCACGGTCAGCGATATTCTTCGCAACGATTTCTATATCGGAACGCTCAGGCAGGGCAAGTACCGCCGCAAGAAGATAAACGGCTCTGATATGAAGCTCGAAGAGACCGACCACCTCATCTTCGAGAACAACCACACTCCCATCGTGGACTACAAGCTATTTGTAAGTGTACAGGAGCAGATGAAGCGGCGCACGAACAGTAACTACCGCGGCGTGAAGAAGTACGACAACATCTATTCGGGCTATCTTTTCTGCGGTGACTGCGGAAGCCCGATGTTCGCAATGAGCCGCCCCGACCTACCGCCAGCCTATCGCTGCGGAACATACCATAAGCGTGGAAGCAAGGGCTGTACCTCACACCATACCCGTGTTGATATGCTTGACGGGCTGCTCCGCTCATTCGTTGAAAAGGTACGGGACAACTCTGAGACTATGCTCGAACAGTTGCAGGAGTCTATCGACAAGGAGCGCAGCGAGACTTCATCAAGCAAGTCCGTAGTCGAGGTCCTCGAACAGCAAATGGAGGACACCCGCACCGAGATAAAAATGCTTGCACGTCAGCACGTCAAGGATATCGCAAGGCACCCCGAGCGTGAAGAGATGCTTGAGGAGATATACACCGAGCAGATAGACGAGCTCACTCTCCGGCTTGAAGGGCTTCGTAATCAGATGCAGCTTGCCGCCGACAAGCATAATATGATAGTGAGCGTCAACCGCACAGCCAGGACGGTAATGGAAGTGTTCGACGCTATAATAAATAAGGGGACGCTGTCAAAGGTCGACGTTGACTTCATCATCGAGCGGATAACGGTCTACGAAGACCGCGTCGACATCAGGCTCAGACCTGACATAGATACTCTACTCAAAACAGGAACGCTGCCCGAGCAGGTCTGCGAGGAGACAGCCATAAATTTTAAGCAAGGCACCGGGATAACCGAAACAGCTTCACGATTTGCCGAAATTACGACAAGTACCGGCAAAAATCTCAGTGTCAATGTTATCAGTGAAGGCGACCCCCTTGAGATATACACAAACAGCGAGGGCGAGGTCATATTCAAGAAGTACTCCGCGATAAGCGAGATGAGCGAAAACGCCTCATACGTCGCGGAGATAATGCACAAGATAGCCGGCTGTCCGGTCGCGGTGTTCGACAAGGACCATGTCGTCGCGACAGCCGGCGTGCCTAAGAAGGAATTCGCGGAACGCCGCGTGTCGGCACAGCTTGAGGAGCTCATGGAGAGCAGGGGACAGTTCTTCTGTCCGGACGCCGCGACGAACAGCTTCTGTCCGGCGGAGGGAGTGGACCGTACCGCGACCGCCGCCGTACCGATAATCACAGCAGGCGACGTTTCGGGTGCGGTGGCGTTCCTGAGCTCGGAGAAAAGCAGCACTGCGACTGACCTGCAAAAGAGTCTGGTCAACGCCGCAGCGCAGTTCCTTTCGCGGCAGATAGAGGGATAAAAATAAGGGCGGACCACAGCGGTCCGCCTTTTGCTTTGCCGGATCTTCCCCGAAAAATCGGAACGGAACAACTCCTTTCAGAAAGTTAAAGACTTTTTAAGAATTTCCGTGTTATGATATAGACACAGAGAAACAAGGAGGAAAAGTCATGTTCCGAAGGATACTTAAAAAAGACCTGAAAAGAAAAAAGACCATGAACATCATCATACTGCTGTTCGTGATAATGTGTTCGATGTTCGCGGCAGCGAGCGTCAACAACATCATTGCCGTCACAGGCGGTATCGACCACTTCTTCGAGCTGTCGGAATTACAGGACGTGCAGATAACAGTCTCGGACGCCCCCGAGGCAGTGGAGGAGATAAAGTCGCTCCCCTCGGTCAGCGACGTAAAGGAAGTACATTTCGTCGAGGTCTCGAAGTCGAAGAGCTTCAGTGTCGGCGGCAAAAAGCTCGACAACTTCATCAACCCGGCGCTGTTCTGGGCTGACGACAGTATGGCATACAACTTCTTCGACACGAACAACAACATCATCAAGGACGTTGAGCCCGGCTGGTTCTGGTGTACAGCGCCGTTCCTTGAGAACAACGATATGAAGTACGGCGACGAGGTCGAGGTCACGGTCAATGATACAGTTGTGACACTGAAGTTCGCGGGACGCTTCAAGGCGGCGGGAATATCCACCGAATCCGGTGCTTCGCCTCATCTGCTTGTAGACCGCACGGACTACGATACCCTCGACAAGGCATCGGGCGATAATGATTTCTTCCCGATCACCCTTCTCTTCCTCAACACGTCAGACCTTCAGACACTGAAGGATATGGCTAAGGAGAATGCGAATATCGACGTTACTCCCCGCGACGACATGAGAGCCGTCTACATCTACGATATGATAACCGCCTACATCATGATGGTGGTGAGCATAGTCCTCATGCTGACGGCATTCGTAGTGCTCAGGTTCACGATAATGTTCACTATCAGCGAGGAATTCCGCGAGATCGGCGTCATGAAGGCAGTCGGCATACGCAACAGCAGCATACGCAGCCTGTACATAGTGAAGTACTTCGCGATATCGGTCGTAGGAGCGGCGATAGGCTTCCTTTGCTCGATACCGCTCAGCAATGTGATGCTGCGCACAGCCTCCGAGAACCTGGTCCTCGGCAATGAGCACAGCGTGATAATGGGACTTCTCAGTGCTGTTGCAGTGGTTATCCTGATCGTGATGTTCTGCTACTTCTGCACACGCAAGGTACGCAAGCTCTCCCCGGTAGACGCAGTGAGAAACGGTCAGACCGGCGAGCGCTTCCGCAAGAAGAGCCTCATGCACCTCGGACGCTCCAAGCTCCCGGCAACGGGCTTCATGGCGGCGAACGACGTCGTGAGCGCACCCAGACAGTTCAGCATAATCACCGTGATACTCGCGCTCGGTATGCTGATGATAATGCTTATGTCCACCTTTGCGGTAACGCTCAAGAGCAGAGATATAATGTGGCTGTTCGATATCGTTGACTGCGACGCGACCGTTCTGGATGTTGAATATATCGCCGATTTCATGATGGATCAGAACAAAGCGCAGGATACGATAGATGATATCGAAAAGGCCCTTGCGGAGCACGGTATGCCCGGAAAGTGCGGCATAACGGTAGGCATGGTGAAGGATATGCAGCACGGTGCCAGCAAGGCGACCGTCATGATAGAAACGAGCTACGGCAGCCTCGAAGCACCCACCCGCTACGATGAGGGCACTGCCCCCGCAAAGGCGGACGAGATAGCGCTCACAGGCTACGCAATGCAGGATCTTAACGCCAAGATAGGCGATACGGTATCAATGACCGTTGACGATAAGGAATATGAGTTCATAATCACCGGCAAGTTCTCATCGTTCATGAACGGCGGTCACGTAGCAAGGGTCAGCCGCGAGTTCGACGCCAGGAGCGAAAAGGCAAACAGCAGCATGGGCATACAGATACGCTATGACGGCGACCTGAGCGACAAGGAGATCGAAAAGAACAACGAAGAGCTGAAAACGATACTCGAGACCGACAAGGTATTCGGAACCGAAGAACTGATAGGCTGGGCGACCGGCATGACCGATACGCTCACAGCGATCAAGCTGCTGATAATAGTGCTCACGGTCATCGTAACGCTTATGATAGTGATACTCATGGAGCGCTCGTTCATCTCAAAGGAAAAGGGCGAGATAGCGCTGATGAAGGCGATAGGCATATCCAATAAGAGCATAATCGGTCAGCACACGCTGAGATTCGCGATCGTAGCATTCATAGCGTACTTGCTCTCGCTGGCGTTCCTGATGCCGGTCGGCAACGCGATGATGAACTGGATATGCCGCATTATAGGCGACGTGCAGGGCGTCAAGTGTTCGATCGCCCCCATAGACATATTCGCAGTATGCCCGATAGCAGTTATCGGTGCGGCAGTCATCGGAGCGTTCCTTACAGCGCTCTACACAAAGACGATAAAGGCTTCCGACGCGGCAAGCATAGAATAAGGAGGATAAATATATGGCAGCAGTATTACAGGCAAAGGGCCTTTGCAAGACTTACATCATAAACAAGAGACAGAACAACGTTCTGAAGAACATCGACCTCACTATCAACGAGGGTGAAATGGTAGCAGTAATGGGACCGTCGGGCTCGGGCAAGAGCACGCTCCTGTACTGCGTATCGGGAATGGACAGGGCAACAGCCGGAGAGGTGCTCTTCGGCGGCAAGGACATCTCGAAGCTCCGCGACAAGGAGCTCTCGAGGCTCCGTCTGGACGAAATGGGCTTCATATTCCAGCAGATGTACATGATGAAGAACCTCACGGTGCTGGACAACATAATCCTCCCAGCAGTACGCTCGAAGAAGACCAGCGAGAGCCGCAAAAAGACCGAGGAGCGCGGACGTGCGCTCATGCACAGACTTGGCATCGGAGAAGTCGGCGGCAACGACATCAACGAGGTCTCCGGCGGACAGCTCCAGAGAGCGGCGATCTGCCGCAGCATGATAAACTCCCCGAAGATACTTTTCGCAGACGAGCCGACCGGCTCCCTCAACCGCTCGAGCTCTGACGAGGTGCTCAGCGAGCTGCTGAAGCTCAACGCAGACGGCACGACAGTGATGTGCGTAACGCACGACCCCAAGGTAGCGGCGAAGTGCAGCCGGGTGCTGTATCTTGTTGACGGCGGCGTAGTGGGCGAGAAGGAACTGGGACATTTTAGCGGTGCTGAGAACGAGCTCCGTGACCGTGAGCGCGCCCTCAACAACTGGCTCATGGAGCAAGGCTGGTAAGGCAGCGTGACGCTGCACCCAGACACGTTCCCGCTTGCTCCGCGCGCTCACTCTTAACAACGCCCATACCCGTACATCGCATACGGAACAGGTGTCAGGTTTCAGGCTTCAGGTATCAGGTTTATGGGACGTCGCCCTCGACTTCGCGCGCTCACTCTCAACAACACCCATACCCGTACATCGCATACGGAACAGGTGTCAGGTTTCAGGGGACGTCGCCCTCGACGTCCAACGATTCACGCAATACTTACACGCCTCTACACAGATCTTCCTGCACCTCACCGTAGGGGACGCCGACCTCGGCGTCCCGCTTTTCGTTTTCCCCTTGCAAAACCCCCGGCTTTATGTTAGAATAACAACAGGAGGCGAGACCATGACAGACATACTGATAGTTGAAGACAATCCCGAGCTCTCGGCACTGCTGACCGACTTCCTGCGTGCGGAGGGCTACACTGTCTCCGCAGTGGACACCGGCGAGCGCGCGGTGCAGCTCTATGAGCGCTACGGCGCGAAGCTCGTCGTGCTCGATATAAATCTGCCGGACATGAGCGGCTTTGCGGTCTGCTCGAAGCTCCGTGAGGACACCGACACCCCGATACTTATCGTAAGCTGCCGCACCGACAAGGAGGACAAGCTGAACGGCTTCGACCTCGGCGCGGACGACTACATAGAAAAGCCCTTCGACATCGACCTTCTCATCGCCAAGATCAGGGGGATATTCAAGCGCCGCTATCAGCGGGAGACCATCTCCGCGGACGGCGTGACGCTTAACCTTGCCGACCGCACCGCAGACCTTGAAGGGATCCCGCTCGAGCTTACCGCAAAGGAATTCGACCTCCTTGTGCTGCTCGTCGAGAACTGCGGCAAGGCAATGAAGAAGGAGTACCTGTTCAGCACGGTCTGGGGCAGCGACTCCGACTCCGAGCTGCAAACGCTCCATGTACATATAAACCGGCTCCGCGCGAAGCTCGGCGACGACCCCAAGAACGCCAAGCGCCTGCTGACCGTCTGGGGAGTGGGGTATAAGTTCGTATGAAGGCTTTCAGGAGGATATGCATAGCGGTCGTGCTCGTTTTTGCAGCACTCGCCGCAGGCCTTAACATCAGTCTTGCCATGCACGCGAAAAGCGCGGCTGGACAGTACCGCGTGGAGGCGAAGCGCCTCGCTGACTCGATAAACGAGACCGGCACCTACGACCTCGCGGACTACCCGCAGCTCACGGGCGTGTTCAGCGCGGACGGCAGCGACCTCTACAAGTCCGAGGAGCCCTACGTCATCATTGAAGCCGGCGGGCAGCTCTACCGCGTGGAGTACTCCGCCGACACCGACAACTGGTACGCGCTCCCCGTGAACATCGCCCTCGCAGTGCTGTTCCTGCTGACCGCATGGCTGCTCTGGTACTTCTGGCGGCACATCATCAGACCGTTCGGACGTATCAACAAGGTCCCGCAGGAGCTCGCAAAGGGCAACCTCGCAGTCCCGATACCGGAGGAGAAAAGCCGGTTTTTCGGGAGATTCACATGGGGAGTCAACCTCCTGCGCGAGAGCATAGAGGACAGCCGCAAAAAGGAGGTCTCCATGCAGCGCGACAAGAAGCTGCTGCTGCTCTCGCTCTCCCACGACGTCAAGACCCCGCTCTCCGCGATAAAACTGAATGCGAAGGCGCTCTCCAAGGGGCTCTACACCGATCCAGATAAGCGCCGCGAGGTCGCCGACAGCATAAGCGCACGCGCGGACGAGATAGAGCATTTCATCACGCAGATAACACAGGCAGCGAGCGAGGACTTCATGAACTTCGATGTCACCGAGGGCGAGGAGTTCCTGAGCCGCATCATCACCCGCATTACCGAGCGTTACGCAGCCCAGCTCGCTATGTCAGGAACTGACTTCGCAGTGGACACCTACAGCGACTGTCTGCTCGCGTGCGACCCCGACCGTCTCGCGGAGTGCCTGCAAAACCTCATCGAGAACGCGATGAAGTACGGTGACGGAGTCCGTATCAGGCTGAGCTTTGACCGCATGGACGGCTGCCAGCTCATCACCGTCACGAACACCGGCTGCACGCTCGAAGCCAAGGAGCTACCGCAGATATTCAGCAGCTTCCAGCGCGGAAAGAACGCCGACGGAGTCCCCGGCAACGGCCTGGGACTGTTCATCTGCCGCAGGCTGATGAACCTCATGAACGGCGAGGTCTACGCAGACGTCCGTGACGGCTGCTTCAGTGCAACGCTGGTCGTGCGTCTCGCTTGACAGACAATAAAAGGCTCCCGGAGAGTTAAATTTCCGGGAGCCTTTTCCAATTGTTATTCCGCGACAATACTGCCTATCTCCGCAGCTATGTCCATGATAGACCTCATCTCGCCGTCCCTGACGCATTCCACGACTCTCCAGCCGAGCTTTTCAGCGCAGTGGTCAGCCGCGAGCCGCGAGCGCCGCAGGAAGTCCATATCGTGCTCGTGGATATCCTTTTTCTCCTCATGACCCTGATAGCGCTTGGTCATGAGCTCCTGACTGACATCTGGGTCCACGCGCAGGTAGATGACGGTATCGGGCGCGGGAATGCCGATGTGACCGTATTCGAGGTCGAACAGCCACTTCAGGAAATCGTCCCACTGCTCCGGCGGGAGCTTTGCGCACTGGTGTATGGCATTGGACGTCGTGTAGCGGTCGGCAATAACTATCCCGCCGCCCTCGAGGTGGGACTGCCAGATAGTCTTGAAGCTGGCGAAGCGGTCAACAGCGTAGAAGCATGAAGCCGCGTAGGGATTGACGGAGTCAGCCTCCGTTCCGAATTCTCCCGCGAGGTACATCTTGACGAGCGCCGACGAAGGGCTGTCATAGTTCGGGAACGATACCGCCATGACGTTCTTTCCGTTTTTTTTCATAGCCTCGCAGAGCAGCTTGGTCTGAGTTGCCTTGCCGCTGCCGTCGAGACCCTCGACAACGATGAGCTTTCCGTTCATACTTATCCTCCCAACAGATCATTTGCCTATAATTATACCACACACTCCGGCAAAAAGCAAGAGGACGGCACCCATGCCGTCCTCTTTTTATACCATCTTTCTTTTATTCCGCATACATCCAGTCGCCGTAATTTGTGCTGTACTCAAATTCTATCCTGTCCGAGGTCTCAAAGCTCTCCATGTCAGCCGAAATGAACTCCCGCTCGCTGAGGGCGTAGACATAGTTCCCGATATAGAGTGCTCTGTCGAACTCTCCGCTCCAGTAGTAG
This sequence comes from Ruminococcus sp., assembly GCA_016288815.1. GTDB lineage: Bacteria > Bacillota > Clostridia > Oscillospirales > Ruminococcaceae > Ruminococcus. Next base: position 52,431 of record JAEELF010000056.1, on the reverse strand, counting down.
TCTTCACTTCCTGTCGCGGCTATCTCGCCGACGAGCCTGAAATCTCCGTCCTCGTAGGAGAAGAACTTCACGGAGCTAGTGAACTTATAGGAATCATCGTCCCACTCCTCGCCGTACACCGGTACGCCGATGAGGTTTTTCTCGGGAGCGACGAGCAGAGCCTTTCTGTCCCAGATGGCAGGGGAGTAGGTCCAGCTGCCGTCTGTGTAGTTCATGGTGTAGACACCGGACTCCCTGAGGTCGTTCGGGTCGGAGTTATCATACATCGCGAGCTTTATGCCGGTCTGTCTGCCATTATCGTCAGCGTCAGCGCCGAATCCGAAGAGCAGGCCGTCGCTCCACTTCTGCATATAGGAGCTGTAGCCGTTCATGTGGAGCTCGCTGAGGATAGCGGGCGAAGTGGGGTCGCTGAGGTCTATAGCGAACAGCGGGTCAGTCTGACGGAAGGTGACCACATACGCGAGGTCGCCGCTGAAGTTGACGGACTTGACGCTCTCGCCCTCACCGAAGTCGCCTATCATACCGACCTCATTGAGTTCCATGTCGAGAACGTAAACGCGGTTGTCCTGCTTGATGAGCTCATAGCTGTAGTAGCCGTCATCGGGGTCGAGGTCATCGTAGTAATCGGCGTCGAACCACTCCAGATCGCGGTACTTGTGGAATACCTCCTCGTACTCTCTTGCAGTAGTTGCGATGCGGAAGTACCCGTTGTACTCGCTCATTGAGAACTGATCGTTGACGTAGCCCTCAACGGTGCCGGAGGCAGCGGGAGTGATATTTCCGCCGGAGATAGACAGACGTGTGATGTCGGTATCTTCCCAGCCGACAGTGACGTAGAGGTTCTCCGCGGAGCAGTAGAGCGTGCCGCTGTAGCCCGCGAGAGCCTTGGTATCGGCACTCTTGGGTGTACCCGACTCATTGAGGTCTATGCTGCCGATAACAGTGTAGGAGAGCGAGCCGCCGTCCTCGAAGCCGTCCTTCGGGAGGAGGATATCGTCGGCGGGTATGCACTCAACGTTCTCCTGCATACCTGCGGCAGGAATGAACTTCTCGATCTCGCTGCCGTTCTTGATAGTGCTGAACGAGCACGAGTTGTAGTTGGTTATGAGGTAGAGGTAGCCGTCGGGGGAGATACGCGCATCGTTGTACCAGCCCTCCTGATAGTATACATTTATGAGCTGTGGGTCAGTACCAGTCGTGAAGAAAGCGACGAAGGTCTGCTGCTTGCTGTTGCAGCCCCAGTAGTAGACATCGTCATCGGTATCCTCGTAAACCGTATGCGAGCCGATGAGCATGAGCATATCGTTGTAGAGGTACATCTCCGTGACCGAGCAGTATGAGCTCGTGCTGTTCTCCTCGGAGAATACCATATCAGACACATCGAGCGAAGCAGAGGACACGAACTTCCCGTCCTCAGCCTCAGCGATATTGACTACGTCTGAGCCGTATGAAGCGGGGAGGTAGTAGATGTATCTGCCGTCGGTCTTGAACTTGTCAGCCTCGAGGACGCCATCCTCCTGATTGAAGGTATCGGAGTGCTCATTGCTCTCGCTGCCGCCGGTGCGTGCTTCTTCGGATTTTGCCGAGGGTGAAAGCTCTGCCTCGCCGTCTGCCTCCTCTGCAATGACTTCGTCAGTGAAGTACATACCGTTATATGAGTTGATCCCGGAATCCTTGTAGTTTCTGGCAGCCCTGCTGAACATCTTGTAGACGGTGTGGTAGCTGCCCGCACCGTTCATGTATGGAGCGCTGAATGTAGGTGTCTCGCTGTCCTCGGCGGTGCCGGGGACCTCAGCGATAGCATTGGAGGACTCCTCCGCCGCGATATCGAGAGTATCGGAGGAGCCGTTCTCCCGTGAGAGCTCGCCCGCACGTCCTGCATAGTAAATAGCGCTGCCGCCGATGACCGCGCAGGCAGCCGCGCCCGCCGCGATACGTCCCGCGACCTTGATGCCGCTGCGCTTTTTCCTGGGAGCCTTCTCCTCGAGCATGATCTTTATGTTCTCGGGCTCGAGCTCGCTGGGCACCTCAGCCTGCGAGAACTCTTCCCTGAGCCTGTCTTCGTAGTTTTTCATAGCCATTCTCCTTTCGGTGGTCAGGTGAGCTCCGTCCGGAGCCTTTCCTTTATGGCAGCGAGCCTTGAACGCACAGTGCTCGCCTTTACGCCGCATATCCTGGATATTTCAGTGCTTGAGTAACCTCCGAGTGCCGACATCGACAGCAGCAGCCGCTCCTCGCCGGAGAGCCGCCCCACGGCTTCCCTCAGCTCGACCGACATGAAGTCGAAATCTCCCGAGCTCAGCTCCGTCCCGTCGATATCCTCCGGCACATCGAAGTAATCCCTTTGTTTTCGCTTTATCTTTGCGGAGAGAATTTTCAGTATCCACCCGCGGAAGCTCTCCGCATCGCGGAGCTTCCCGATAGTGCAGAAAGCGTCGAGCACAGCCTCGCTGACCGCGTCACTGGCGTCATGGCTGCTGCGCAGGCTGCACAGCGCGATGTGGTACATATCCTTATAAACGGCAGAATAAAGTCTTGCGAAAGCCTCTGCGCTGCCCTGCCGGGCGAGCTTCACGTCCGCTGAGAAGTCATTCATAGCGTTCCCTCCTGTCATTGAACCGATTCACTCATTAAGTGTCAGAAAATGGCGTAACTGTCCATGAAAAACTAAAAGTTCAGCCATATGCACAAAAACCGCTGTAAGGATTTGTGCATATGGCTGTAGAACTTATTTGCTTCGATACTTACTTCTGGTTAGCTCTTCCGAGGAATGCAGCGCCGATGATACCGGCGTCGTTGCCGAGCTTAGCGATGACTATCTCGCAGTTCTTCTCGGAATTTCGTGTGTATACCTCCTCCTTGACGAGCGCCTTTACCGGCAGGAGGAGCGGGTCGCCTTCGTTGCACACGCCGCCGCCGATACAGAGAACGTCCGGCTGGAAGATATTGATAGTGTTCGTGATACCTGCCGCGAGGTACTTTATGTACTTATCAACGACGTCCTTGGCGTGCTTGTCTCCGGCTCTCATGCAGTCGAAGGAGGTGCGTGCAGTGACCTTTCCGCGCTCCTGAGCCATCTTGCTCATCTCGCTGTCAGGGAAGAGCTCGATAGCCTCCCTGGTCATTCTGATGAGACCGGTAGCGGAGGAATAAGCCTCGAAGCAGCCCTTTCTGCCGCACGAGCACTGTGCTCCGTCCACCTCGATAACGGTATGACCGATCTCCGCGCCCGCGAAATTGGAGCCCGCGTAGATCTTGCCGTCGATGATGATACCGCCGCCCACGCCTGTTCCGAGGGTTATGCAGACCGCGTTCTTGGCGCCCTTAGCCGCACCGGCAACATACTCGCCGTAAGCCGCAGCGTTTGCATCGTTCTCGATGAACACGGGAGTGTCGTCCCTGCCGATAGCCTCAGTGATGTACTTCACCATAGGCGTGTCCTTGAAGCCGAGGTTGTTGGAGTACTCGATGATACCCGTTGAGCTGTTTGCGATACCGGGTGTACCGATACCTATCCACTCGATGTCGTCGAGGGTGAGGTTCGCGTTCTCCACAGCCTGAACAGCCATTTTAGCCATATCGTCCGCGATCTCCTTTTCGGGGCGCGGGCAGTTGGTCTTGGTGCTTGCCTTAGCGATGATGTTGTACTCCTCGTCAACGACACCTGCGACGATGTTTGTTCCTCCGAGGTCGATACCTACATAGTATTTCATTTACTTTTCCTCCTTGATATCCGGTATTGTAGTGATTATCATACTGCAATTTCCTTTTATTCTGAACGTTTCGCTCCCAGCGGGGACGAATACGCTTGAACCTTTTTTCAGCGGGAGAGCTTCAGCCCCTCCCCCGAGCTCAGCCTCACCGTCTATGACGAGGATATGCGTGAACGTGTCAGCCGAGCCGACGTCCGTCCCGCGGAAAATGTCCAGCCTCTCCGCGCGGAAGTACCTGCATTCCGCAAGGGGAGTCCTCCAGCCGCCCGCGAGGTTTATCCTCTCCGGCTGACCGTACTTATGCTCCGGCTGAGCGAGCTTGGTGACCTCTATCGCCTTTTCGACGTGGAGCTCGCGGGGCTTGCCGTCCGCACCGAGCCTGCCGTAGTCATAAACGCGGTAGGTGACGTTTGAATTCTGCTGTATCTCCGCGATGAGTATGCCCTTGCCGATAGCGTGCAGAGTGCCGGGCGTGATGAAGAAGACATCGCCCTTTTTCACGGGCACGCGGTTGACCTTCTCCATGAGTGAATTAGTCTCTATCGCTCCGCGGAACTCCTCCTGCGTGAGCTCACCGCGGAAGCCGTAAACGAGCTCCGCGCCGTCATCCGCATCGAGGACGTACCACATCTCGGTCTTGCCGTTGTCGTTTTCGTTTTTGCGCGCGTAGGCGTCATCGGGGTGTACCTGTACGGAGAGATCGTTCCTTGCGTCGATGAGCTTCACCAGCACAGGGAAGCGGTCGAATCGTGTGCAGTTCCTGCCGAGAGCCTCGGGGTGCCCGTTCAGGAACTCCGTGAGGGGCGTGCCTTTGAGCTCGCCCGAAGCGATAATGCTCGTGCCGTCGGGGTGACAGCTGAGCTCCCAGCTTTCCGCGAGGCGCTCGAGCGTGCTCTCCTTGCCGAATTCCTCGCGCAGGCGTGTGCCGCCCCAGATATAGTCTTTTATAGGTGCTTCCAAAAGAAATGGTGTCATTATTGCCTCCTGTCATTTTTTCGGATATTCAGCCAGAAAATCCTCTTTGCTGCCGCAGTATACGTTCAGGTCGATGTACTTTTCATCGCCGCTGAAGCCGTACAGCTCCCCTGTGTCGCAGTACTGCCAGAACTTCCAGTCGACGATATCCGGCTCGAAGTTCACGCTGCGTATCCACAGCGGATAGTCCGCGAAGTCCGCCCGAACATACCTGTAATACACAGGCAGGGTGGTATAGATGATCGGTTTGGTGCCGTAATATGCCTCAAGCTCCGCCAGCAGAGGACGCAGGATAGCCTCCGTCTCCGCTTGTGAGGGCTTGTTTGAGCGCTTGTCTCCGTAGTATTCGATGTCCACGACCGGCGGCATATCTATCTCGTCGGGGGACACCGCAGCGATATAGTTCGCAGCCTGAGTCTCGCCGGCGCTGTCGAAGCTGAAGAAGTGATATGCCGAAACGCGGATATCAGTGGTGCGGATATTTACAAGGTTGCGCCGCGCGGACTCATCGGTATGTCCGCTGCCCTCGGTCGCTTTCACAAAGGCGAACTGCACACCCTGTTCCTCAAGAGCCTGCCAGTCAACGTCTCCCTGATAGTTGGAAACGTCCACGCCGAACACGGGGAATCTGCCCGTATCCGGAGCTGCGGTCGAGAAGTAGCACGCCCCGAGCACTGCTGCCCCGGTCATGACTGCCCCTGCGAGACAGCAGGCGATCATTCGTTTAGCTCTCATTGGTCTGCGATATCCCCCATAACGATCCCGCGGCCGTTCGTCGCGAAGTACACCCGCCCGAAGACGTTCGGGTCGCCGGTGATACTCGGAGTGATGTTGCCGAAGAGGTGCATATCATCGTTGAGCCGCACCCACGACTTACCGTTGTCGGTCGAGCGGTATATGCCCACCTGATAGTCGTCCGCATTCGACGGCTCTGCCCCTATGACGTACACAGTCTCGCAGCCGCCCTCCTTCTCGGGAGCGCCGAAGCCGACGGCCTTTGCGGTGATATTATCCAGCATAGTGAATGTCTGCCCGCTGTCCTCGGTGAAGAACACGGACGTCCCGTTGCAGACCCATACGCAGCCCTCGCGGGTGCCGCTGGGAATGAGCTCGCAGCTGTCCGTGAGAATCGCGCCGGTGGACTCAAAGGTATGCCCGCCGTCCCTTGACACATAGAAATTGTTGTTGCACGAAGCGTAGAAGACCTTGGGGTTCACGCGGTCAGCGGCGATCCTTGCGCCGTAGCTCAGACCGTCGCAGTTGTACCATGTCTCCCCGAAGTCGTAGGTGACATATGGCTTGCCGGTCAGGGATGAGGGCTTCCAGATGACAGCCGAGCCGTCCGCCGCCATCGCGACACAGCCTCCCATAGCCTTCTCAGGGAGCTTCTTTATGGAGCCCCATGTCACTCCGCCGTCGGTGGTATAGTTTATAGGCGCAGCACCGTCCTCGGTGGTGTAAACGGCGTAATTTCCGTTCTGCCACGCACAGTCAACAGACACCGGCTTGCCGTTTTTCATGAAGTGCGCGTCGTCGGGTATCACATTGACGTCCATGTGCGCGAAGCCCGTGAGATCGCCCATTATCGAGTACATCTGCGGGGTTGAGCCGTCCGTCAGGGGAGTGCGCATATCGAACACAGCTGTTTCCTCGATGCCCTGCGCGTGGAACTTTATCGTTACAGGCTTGCCCGAGCCGAGGTCGGTGAGGTTCTCGGTCGCGAAGAGCGTAGCGCCTGTGCCGTAGCTGACCTCGTCGGAATTGTGCGGGTCGATCGCGACAGCGGCAGTCCACCAGCCGGTCTTGGCTTCGCTCCTGCCCCAGTCGAGCCACTGCGCCCCCGAGGTATCCATGACGTAATTCTTTTCAGTTGAAGTATAGAGCGAGCTCCACGTCGCGCCGCCGTCGGTGGTGCGGTAGAGGTTGTCGCCGTTGTCGTGCCAGAAGCTGAGCGAGGTCACGACGAGTGTATCGGGGTCCTGTCCGTCGAGCGAGATACCGCCGTATCCGCCGTAGTGACCGTCCCCGGTATCGGGAGTGATATCCTCGATATCTCCGGTCGCGAGGTCGATAGCGTAGACCGCGCCGTTCTTGGGGTCGGCGTTGGGACCGCAGTTATCCGAGCAGGCCGTGTAGAGCTTCCCGTTGGTGGATATCTCAGCCTGCAGCGGGTACATACCCGCCGGCAGTGCCGGGAGCGCCTCCCACGAAGCCCCTCCGTCTGCGGACCTGTAAATGCACTTGCCGTCGGTCATCGCCGCGCCGGCGTAGATGTCGCCGGTGGAGGGGTCAGAGATGACCCACATGATACCGACAGCGGTAGCCTCCTGCGTGAAATCGCCCTTCACTGGGAAGGACTCGACCTTCTCCCACGTCTCTCCGTAGTCGGAGGACTTCCACAGCCCCTCGCTTCGCGAGCCGAAGTATACGTTTTTATTGTCAGTCGGGTCCACCATGAGACGCTCGCCCACGCCTCGCCCGGAGAGATTTCCTCCGCAGCCGAAGCTGAGGTCGAAGCGCTTCCATGTCTTCCCGTAGTCGTCGGACGCGATTATAGCGCCGTTCTCCATGGTGTAGGTGCCGCACGCCGCATACACGCGGTTGGGCTCGACGGGGTCTGTGGCGATGCTCTCGATACCGATGAGGTTCCATTCGTCGCCGCCGAACTGATCGGTGATAGGCACCCATCTCTCCGCGGACTTATCGTAGCGGTACGCGCCGCCGATATCGGTGCGGACGTAAGCCAGCCCCTCCTCCTTCGGATTGTAGACTATACCAGTGATATAGCCTCCGCCGCCTATCGCGACGTTGCTCCATGTGTAGGACACCCCGGTGCTGTCTGCGTCCTTCTTTTTTGAACAGCCCGCGGACGCCGAGGTGAGGGTAGCTGCGGCGGCGAGGACTGAAACTGCCTTCCTGATATTCATCGTGCTCCTCCTGTTGCTGCGTTGGTGTGCCTGTGAACACATATACACTTATATAATAAACCAAAACGGCGAAATAGTCAATGATTTTTTTGAACAAAACGATTTTCCCGCCGCCGGACGCCTCCCCCGACCGCAGCTGCCGCGGGGGTATTTGTGCAGAATCATCTAAATCCTGCTGCTGCGGGGACTCCTATTTGGAATTGACATTTTTTGTGTCAATTGATATAATGTATAGTGGGTCATAAGCGTTATGCCCTGTTTTTTAAAGTATTATTCACTACCCGGGAGGGCGATGGATTGAAGGACAACACTAACATAAACGCCGAGATACGCCGTATCATAGGCGAAAGCAAGCCTGTTGCATACGTCCGGAGCTTTGGCTGCCAGCTGAACGTATCCGACGGCGAGAAGATAAAGGGAGTGCTCGCTCAGCTCGGCTACGGCTTCACGGACTCCGAGCAGGACGCCGACCTCGTGATCCTCAACACCTGTGCGGTGCGCGAGTCGGCCGAGGACAGAGTTTTCGGCATAGTCGGCAGCATGAAGAAGCTCAAGGAGCAGAAGCCGGGACTGATGATCGGCATAGCGGGCTGCATGACCGCGCAGAGCCACATCGCCGAGAAGATAAAGACCTCCTACCCGCAGGTTGACTTCGTAGTGGGCACTTCAGCGATAAACGCGCTGCCGGAGCTTCTGCTCGGAGCGCTTCAGGGGAGGGGCTTCTCCGCTGACATCACCGAGTACGACGACTTCTCCGAGGCAGCGGTGCAGGTGCGCGAGAGCAGCTTCAAGGCGTCGGTGCCGATAATGTTCGGCTGCAACAATTTCTGCACCTACTGCATCGTGCCCTACGTCCGCGGACGTGAGCGCAGCCGCCGCCCGGAGGACATCATTTCCGAGGTGCGCGGGCTCGTCGGGGAGGGCTACAAGGAGATAATGCTCCTCGGGCAGAACGTCAACTCCTACGGAAAGGATCTCGGCGGAGAGATGAGCTTCCCGCAGCTCCTGCGCGAGCTGAACGCGATAGACGGCGACTTCGTGATACGCTTCATGTCGTCCCACCCGAAGGATGCCTCCCCGGAGCTGATAGACGCGATATTTGACTGCGAAAAGGTCGCGAAGCACCTGCACCTTCCCGTGCAGAGCGGCAGCAGCGAGGTGCTCCGCCGCATGAACCGCAACTACACCGCAGAGAAATACCTCGGCATAGTCGATGAGATACGCCGCCGCGACCCCGGCTTCTCGCTTACGACCGACATAATAGTCGGCTTCCCGAACGAGACCGACGAGGAATTCGCCGCGACGCTCGACCTCATCAGGCGGGTCGGCTATGACAACATCTACTCGTTCATCTACTCAAAGCGCTCCGGCACGAAGGCAGCGGAGATCGAGGACAAGACCCCGGAGGACGTCAAGAGTCGCCGTATGCGCGAGCTGCTCGAGGTCCAGCGGGAGGTCTCGACGGAGGGCTACAAGCGCTTCCTCGGGAAGACACTGAGGGTGCTCGCAGACGGCGAGTCGCGTAAGCACCCGGGATATTTAACAGGCAAAAGCGATGAGTTCATCATCGTTGAATTTGAGGGAGACGCCTCCCTCATAGGAAAGTTCGTCCGTGTTCATGTTACAGAGACCATGAACTGGGCGGTAAAAGGAAAGGTAATATTGGAGGACAACTTATGAAAAAGCTGGTATGCTTAGCACTCGCGCTCGGAATGATGACAGCCGCATTCTCATGCGGACAGGACGAAGACGCAGATACGTCCGCGAAGACCTCAGTGTCCGAGAAGGACGAAACTGAGGACACCTCTGCGGAGGAGACCAAGGAAGTGTCCGAGGAGGAAACTGAGCCCGAGACCGAAGAGGAGACGGAGAAGGAGACCGAAAAGGAACCCGAGGAGACCACCGGGGCTGCCGGAAGTGACGGCATCGACGTCCTGCCCGTATACGCTCAGGCTATGAGCCACATCTACTACGCGGCAGAGGAGCCCCTCAGCGGCTACGACCTCTCCGACCCCGACTACATGATCTCGGACGACGAGTTCGCTGTATTCGACGTTGACAAGGACGGCACCGACGAGCTCATCTTCCTGCACACAGCTACCTGCATGGCAGGTATGGTGGGATATGTCTACGGCGTTGACGAGAACGGCGAGCTCTATGAAAAGCTGGGCAGCGCACCATTCATGCACTTCTATTCAAACGGCCTCATAACTGTCGATGATTCGCACAATCAGGGCGTTTCGGGCAGCTTCTGGCCTCATTCTGTCTGCCAGTACAACGCTGAGACAGGCGTCTACGAATGGATATACTACGTTTCCGCATGGGACAAGGAAGAATTCCCGGAGAATTACTACACCAACGAGAAATTCCCCGATGAAGCCGATACGAGCGGCTCTGGCTTCGTGTACTACATTTACGAAACAAAGCCGGAAGACGACGGCAGAGGTGAGCCCGACCCCGTAGACGTCACTGTCTATGACGAGTGGTACGACACCCTCTTCGGCAGCGCCAAGGAGGAAAAGCCTATCTTCTACAACGTCACTGAGGACAATATCCAGAGCGTTTTAGAAGATGGCTATGTAGGCTGAGGTGAGTGACGAATGAAAAAACTTATATGTCTGCTGCTTGCGCTCGGAATGATGACAGCAGCGTTCTCCTGCGGAGATGACGACGAGGACGCAGGAGAGAAGAAGTCCTCAAAGTCCTCCGTCTCCGACGACGAAAACGAGGGCGAAGAGGAGGAGACCACCAAGCGCTCCCGCAAAAAGAAGGACGATGAAGAGTCCGAGCCGGAAACAGAGCCCGAGACCGAGGAGACCACCGAGCCCCCGACTGAGCCCGCAGTCGTTATCGAAAACTGGCAGGACGTCTACTACAACAAGCTCATGGCGGTCATAGCCTCGCCAGACTATAGCTCGGACTGGGACGGCGGAACGTGCTTCTCCCTCGAGGACCTTGACGCCGACGGCACTCCCGAGCTGTTCCTCTCCTATAATTACGAGCAGCCTGTTGAAGTGTATACCTGCGAGGGCGACGACATCACCTACATCGGTGAGGCAGGCGAATACGGCTACATCAACTATATCCCGGAGAAGAAGCTGCTCGTCAACAGCGATTACAACACCACGGTAAGGATAACGACTGATTCCTACATGGGTCTGAACGACGGCGAGCTCGTGACAGTCATCACCACCGGCACCGAGTACAACGAGCTCGGTGAGCTCTTCAACGTCTACGTCAACGACGAGTGCGTGGATCAGAAGACCTACGACGAAATGGTCGCGATGTACGACGGCGGCAGGGAAACCCTCGGACGCGAGTTCCGCGCGAACATCACGGAGATAGAGCTTGCCCTGTACGGCGGCTCATCGTGGGAGAAGGTCTACAGCGAGTACCTTACCGAGATAGCTGATAAACGCACCTATGAGGAGATGTACCCGACGTTCTCGCTCTGCGACATCACCGGCGACGATGTACCGGAGCTGTTCATCTCTGAGGGCTGGGCGCACGTTGCCCGCGTCCTTGTCTACACATTCGACGGCAGACTGCGCAGCATAGGCACTATCGGCACCTACGGCGGAACGACCTACAACGTCGAGCCGCAGACCATAGTGAACTACGATATGCACATGGGCTACGAATACGGCGGAGACTACGAGATCCGCGACTGCCGCTTCGTCCGGGTGTTCCAGTACTACAACAACTGCGGCGCAGTCGAGAACGAAGCTGACTACGAGTACAAGATAAACGACAAGCCCGTCACGAAGGACGAATACGACGCAGCCCTCGCAGAGCACAGCACCGAGCACTATGTATGGCTCGGCGGCGACAACGAGCTCGACAGCGGCACTGCAGCGAACGTCGCAGACGGCATATACACTGAGTCCGAGGTACGCGCTGTCTCGGCACAGTGACCATTCAGGAGGATAAATATGGATATAATGGAAATGACGAGAGCCCTCGGAAAGGCTCTTCAGCAGGACGACCGCTACATCGCATACAACCTTGCAAAGCAGGTCAACGACGAGGACAAGGAGCTCCAGGCAGACATCGAGAAGTTCACGAAGCTGCGTGAGGAGTTGACAGCCGAGATAACCAAGGAGGACAAGGACGCAGACCGCCTCAAGGAGATCGACGAGGGGATAAAGTCCACCTACGCGAAGATCATGGCCAACAAGAACATGGTCGTGTTCAACGCCGCACAGAACGCTCTCGAGAGCCTTGTGAACAACATCAACCAGATAATCTCGATGTGCGCGAACGGCGAGGATCCCGACACCTGCGAGCCGACCACCGGCTGCACGGGAAGCTGCGCTACCTGCGGCGGCTGCCACTGATATTCCGGAAACCACGATGTAGGGGACGCCGCCTTCGTCGTCCCGCAAAAAAGCAAAAGGAGCAAAGCATATGGAGATCGACAGAAGCAAAATATCCCCGATGATGCAGCAGTATTTCGAGGTCAAGGACAAATACCCCGGCTGCGTGCTGTTCTTCCGTCTGGGAGACTTCTATGAGATGTTCTTCGACGACGCAGTGACGGTGTCGAAGGCGCTCGAACTCACGCTCACAGGCAGGGACTGCGGTCTCGAGGAGCGTGCGCCCATGTGCGGAGTCCCGTACCACGCCGCGGATATGTACATCAAGCGGCTCATCGACCTCGGCTTCAGGGTCGCAGTGTGCGAGCAGCTCACTGACCCCGCCGAGACTAAGGGTATCGTCGTCCGCGACGTTATCCGCGTAGTCACGCCCGGAACGCTCACAGAGAGCTCCATGCTCGACGACGGGCGCAACAACTACATCTGCAGCATTTTTTACGACGAAACTGACAAGACCTGCGCGGTCGCATCTGCCGATATTTCGACCGGCGAGGCAGCTCTGTGCGCCTTTGAGGGCAAGGACCTCGAGGCAGGCGTGATAAACGAGCTCTCCCGCTGCCAGCCGGCGGAGGTGATCTTCCCGGAGAGCTTTCTCTCACTGAAAAATGTCGCAGACTTCATCAAGACCCGCCTGAACTGCGCGGTCACACTGCGCGACGCAGACAGATTCTCCCCGGAGCAGAAAAGAGGGGAGACCGCATCAGTGTTCGGCGCGGAGGATATCCGCGTGCTCGGCGTATCTGAGAGCGGAGCGGACTGCGCCGCCCTTTGCGGGCTTTTCGACTACATCACCGACACGCAGAAGACCTCGGTCTCGCGCTTCACGGAGCTGACCCTCCTCAACGGCGAGCAGTTCATGGGGCTCGATCTCAACGCAAGGAGAAATCTTGAGCTCACCGAGACCCTGCGCAGCAAGGAGAAGAAGGGCTCACTGCTGTGGGTGCTCGACTCGACCAAGACCTCAATGGGCAGGCGAATGCTGAAAAACTGGATCGAGCAGCCCCTGAAGAGCCCCGCAAGGATAATCGAAAGGCTCGACGCAGTTGAATCCCTCACGCGCAAAAGCGTGGTGCTGTCCGACATCTCAGCGCTGCTCGAGCGTGTCTACGACCTCGAGCGCCTGATGACGAAGGTCATGTACAAGAGCGCCAACCCGCGCGACCTGAAGTCTCTTTCCGCGACGGCGATGCAGCTCCCGATGATAAAGGAGGAGCTTGCCAAGCTGGGCGACTCAAAGCTCCTTGCGAAGCTGAACGCCGATATCTCGACGCTTGAGGACATCGTCCGCCTTGTTGAGAACGCGATAATGGACGAGCCGCCCATCTCCGTGAAGGACGGCGGCGTGATAAAGGAGGGCTTCAACGAGGAGCTCGACGGACTGCGCCACATCATGAACCACGGGCGCGACATCATCACTGAGATAGAGCAGCGCGAGAAGGACTCGACCGGCATAAAGAACCTGAAAATAGGCTATAACCGCGTGTTCGGCTACTACCTCGAGGTCACCCGCTCCTACTACGACCTTATCCCCGAGGGCTGGATACGCAAGCAGACCCTTGCCAACGCCGAGCGCTTCATCACCGAGGAACTGAAAAACGCCGAAAATTCGATACTCGGCGCCAAGGACAAGGCACTCATGCTCGAAGCTGACATCTTCGCGGAGGTCAGGGACTTCCTCGCTACCAAGCTTGAGAGCGTGCAGAAGACCGCCTCGTCGGTCGCGGCAGTGGACGTGCTGTGCTCGTTCGCGGAGGTCGCGCTGCGCAACCAGTATGTAAAGCCCGATATATCGCTCGACGGCTCAATCGACATCAAGGCGGGCAGACACCCCGTAGTCGAGCTCATGCTGACCGAGGAGATGTTCGTCCCGAACGACGTCTACATGGACATGAAGTCGAACCGGATGTCGATAATCACAGGACCGAATATGTCCGGTAAATCGACGTATATGCGCCAGACCGCGCTCATCGTGCTCATGGCGCAGATCGGCTCGTTCGTGCCGGCTGACTCAGCAAAAATATCCGTTGTTGACAAGATATTCACCCGCGTCGGCGCGTCCGACGACCTCACTGCGGGACAGTCCACGTTCATGGTGGAGATGAGCGAGGTCTCGGATATCCTCAAAAACGCCACCCCCGACAGTCTCGTGATACTCGACGAGGTCGGACGCGGCACGTCCACCTTTGACGGCGTGAGCATAGCACGCGCGGTCGCGGAGCACATCTGCTCGTCGCGGAAGCTCGGCTGCAAGACGCTCTTCGCGACGCATTATCACGAGCTCATCGGGCTTGAAAACGAGCTTGAGGGCGTAAAGAACTACAGCATCGCCGTGAACAAGCACGGCGGCACGATACGCTTCCTGCGCAAGATAGTGCGGGGCGGCGTGGACGAGAGCTACGGCGTTGACGTCGCGAAGCTGGCGGGACTCCCGCCCAAGGTAGTCTCCCGCGCGAAGGAGCTCCTCGAAGAAATGGAGCGCTCCCACGCATCCGAGAGGGTGACGGTCACGGTGGACACCGACCAGATGAGCTTCACGGGACAGGGACGCGAGGCAGCGCTGAATATGCTCGAAAAGACCAACATCGACGAGCTCTCGGACGGCGAATGCCGCGAGCTGCTGAGGGATATGCTCTCGGCAATGGAAGGCGGTGCGTGACATGAGATATTTCTGCACAAAGGACCAGATAGAAGGCAAGGGCACGCTCTGGCACGAATTCGTGAGCGGAGAGTGGGACGAGCGCTTCTGGGGCGAGGATTCGCTTTATCTGAGCGACGACCTGCTGACCGGCTCGGGGCTGAAAAAGCTCCTGCGCGGCAGCGTCGATGACTATGACTATTACGGCGAGACGGACGTCTACCCGGAGGAATGGGAGCGTGTCACGCAGAACGCACAGGGCGAAGCCGCGGAGATAGCCGCAGAGCTCGCAGAATGGGCAGCCGACGCCTTTGAAAAGGCAGACTGCTTCAAGATACTTGGCATCTGAACGGAGGAAGAAAATGCCGCAGATAAACGTACTGAGCAAGGAGATATCCGAGCTCATAGCCGCCGGAGAGGTCATCGAGCGACCCTCCTCGGTCATCAAGGAGCTCGTGGAAAATTCCATAGATTCGGGCGCGGAGCACATCACCGTCGAGATAAAGAACGGCGGCTCCACCTATATGCGCGTGACTGACGACGGCTGCGGGATGGCGTTTGACGACGTCCCAACGGCATTTCTGCGCCATGCGACGAGCAAGATAGTCACGAAGGACGACCTTGACAACATCTGCACGCTCGGCTTCCGCGGCGAGGCGCTCGCGTCTGTCGCAGCGGTATCGCGCGTGGAGGTCATGACGAAGCTCCGCGGCGAGACCTACGGCACCCTCTACAACATCGAGGGCAGCGTGGAGACCCTGCACGAGCAGGGCGGCTGTCCGGACGGCACGACCATAATTATCCGCGACCTCTTCTACAACGTTCCCGCGCGCCAGAAGTTCATGAAAAAGGACGTCACCGAGGCGAACGCGGTCAGCCAGATAATGCAGAAGATCACGATGTCGCACCCCGCGGTGTCGTTCAGGCTCATCAGGGACAACCGCACCGAATTCACCTCGAGCGGCGACGGCGAGCTGTTCTCAGCCGTTTACGCCGTCTACGGACGCGACTTCGCCCGCGACCTTATCCCCGTGGATTATGAGTTTCACGGCGTGAAGGTGAGCGGATTCACGGTCAAGCCGCTCTACTCGAAGACCAACCGCTCATTCCAGAACTTCTTCGTGAACGGGCGCTACGTCCGCTCGCGGCTGTGCTCGGTCGCGCTGGAGAGCGCCTACACGAACATGATAATGACGGGAAAATTCCCCGCGTGCGTCCTGATGATAGACCTCCCGCCCGCCGCAATGGACGTCAATATCCACCCGACGAAGGCGGAGGTGCGCTTCACGGAGGAGAAAACGGTCTCCGACGCCATATATTTCGCGATAAAGGACGCCCTGATGAAGGACGGCCTGATATACGAATTCGAGCTCAAGCCCAGGACCGACTGGACTAAGCCCGTCCCGGAGGTGACCGAGCTCCCGCAGCAGGAGTTCATCTTCACGCCCGTGAACGAGATAGAGAAGACTGAGCTCGCCATGAACGCCGGACAACAGCCGGAAGCACCCGCTGCTCCTGCTCCCGCGCCGACCGTCACACAGACCGTCCCGGACGTTCAGCCTGTACACGTTCCCGAGCCTGAAAAGCCCGCTCCTGCGGCGTTCACAGCTCCCGCACCGCCCCCGGAGCCGGTCAGACCTGCCCCGGAGCCCGTCAGGGAGGAAGCTCCCGCCCCGATAAAGGGCTTCAGCTACATCAGCGAGAAGTCCTTCGCGAAGACGCCCGAGCCCGCAAAGGAGCCCGAAAAGCCGCAGTCCGTGTGGACGGAGAAGCCGAAGATAAAGGTCATCGGCGAGGCATTCGGACTGTACGTCATCGCGGAGATAGGCGACACCGTCGTCATGGTGGACAAGCACGCCGCCCACGAGCGCATCATCTTCGAGAGACTGAAGAGCCGAAACTGCCGGCAGTACAGCCAGTCGCTGCTGACGGGAGTGAAGGTGCTGCTCACCGCGGACGAGTTCAGCGCGATAGAGGACAACCTCGAGCTGCTGAGCGACCTCGGCTTCACGTTCGATCTCACCGCCCGTCCCTGCGTGACCGCGACCGCCGTGCCGACCTTCGTGACGGACCTCGACCTCGAGGACATAGTTTCGGAGATAGCGGCGAACCTGCGCAGCTACCGCCACGACCCGCAGTCGCATATTTTAGACGATATGCTGCATACTGTAGCTTGTAAGTCCGCGATAAAGGCGAACGACAAAAACAGCCTGCCCGAGCTGCAATCGCTCGTGGAGCAGGTCTATAACGACGAGCGTATCAGGCACTGTCCCCACGGCAGACCTGTTATGTTCACGATGACGAAGAACAACATCGCCCACCAGTTCGGGCGTACCTGATACTAATCTCTGACCGAACCAATAAAAAACTAAACCGCTATCCACTCGCTGCTCGTCGTCAAACGCCCTTGTAGGGCGACAGCCCGCCTGCGGGCGTTTTCCTAAATCAGCGAGCGCCTATCGGCTTATCTTTTTATCGAACCGGTCAGAGATTAGTATGACATAATACACACACGGAGGATATCATGGACTCAGAGATGAGGGGGATACTGATAAGGTTCCTCATAGGATTTGTACTGACATTCGTGCTGGTGATGATCCTGTTCATCAGGAAGCCGCACATCGCGAAGAGCCGCAACCGCTGCGTCAGAGCGGCAGTGCTGTTCGCACTCATCTTCGTGCCGGGAGTGCTGGCAGCGTCCCTCTGCGCGAAGAGCATAACCTCGCTGTACGGCTGGATCAGCGGTGAGGAGACCGGCGTGACGGAGGAGATAGAGGAAGACGCAGAGCTGCGCGAAGAAGACGATGACCGCGGCGTATGAGGGCTGCCTGTCGCACTACAGCGGCTTTTTCGAGATGATCGAAGCGGCGTATGTGATACTTGCGGTCGTTCTGATCGTCGGAGCGGCGGTGTGCATAGCGATAGCGGCAGTGTCTTGCCGGCACCTGAAAAAGCGTCTGGACAGGCTGGAACAGGAGAAAAAGGATGAAAAACAGTAAGCTGCGCGTGCTGGCAGTCGTCGGACCGACGGCGTCCGGGAAGACCGGGCTCGGCATAGAGCTTTGCAAAAGGTACGGCGGGGAGGTCATCTCCGCCGATTCCATGCAGATATACAAAGGGCTGGACATCGCGTCCGCGAAGCCGTCGGAGGAGGAGATGCAGGGCATACCGCACCACCTCATCGGCGTTCTGGAAATGGACACAGCTTTCAGCGTCGCGGACTATGTAGCCCTCGCGGGGGAGAAGATACGCGAGATCAGCTCCCGCGGGAAGCTGCCGGTGGTGGTCGGCGGCACGGGGCTGTATGTGGACTCCCTCCTCGGCAACGTCCGGTTCGCCGCAGAGGGCGGCAGCGACGAAGAGTACCGCGCAAAAATGTACAAGCTTGCCGAAACGCAGGGCTGCGAGGCACTCCACGCAATGCTCGCGGAGACCGACCCCGAGGCAGCTGCGTCGATACACCCTAACAACGTTATCCGCGTGGTACGTGCGCTCGAGGTCAGCCATGTGACGGGCAGGACGTTCAGCGAGCTGAAGGCGGAGAGCCGGCTCGGGGAATGCCCATACGAGCCTCTGATAATAGGCATAAACTTCGAGGACAGAGCGGAGCTCTACGCCCGCACTGACCGTAGAGTGGACATAATGGCGGAGCGCGGGCTCGTCGCGGAGGCGGAGGAGCTCTGGCGCAGGAGCGGCATGGCAACGGCAGCGAACGCCATCGGCTACAAGGAGCTCATACCCTATTTTGAGGGCACAGCTCCCCTTGAAGAGTGCATAGACCGCATAAAACAGAGCACCCGCCGCTACGCCAAGCGCCAGCTGACATGGCTCCGCCGCAACGAGGCGATACACTGGCTGACCGTCCCCGCGGGCGGAGATACAGCATTTCTGCCGGAAAAAGCGGCTGAGACAGTGTCTCAGGCATGGGGCATATGACAAAAAACGACCCTTTCCGTGGCAAAATTTGCCGTAAGCAAAATTTTTTGCCCCCGGACTGTTGCATTATCGGTAAATGTGTGTTATAATGTTTTGTGTGTAACTTTTTTCTGTTCACACGGACAACAAAATCAATATAGAATGGAGTAATGTGTATGAACAAGGCTATCAATTTGCAGGACGTGTTCCTCAACCAGTGCAGAAAGGACAGGATCATGGTAACGATCATCCTTACCAACGGCTTCCAGTTCAAGGGCATGGTAAGAGGATTTGACAGCTACGTCGCTATTTTTGACTGCGACGGCAAGCAGCAGCTCGTATATAAGCACGCTATCTCAACGATAATCCCCGCGAGAGCGGTATCTATCCTCGACGCTTCCGAGAAGAACGACTGAGCGGTGATATAAATGCGCCTGATCAGATCTGAAGCGAGCCTGCCCGTCAGGATACTGCGCGATACCGTGCTGATACTCTTCATAGTCATCTTCGTGAGTATCGTGTACAATTTCCGCAACAGGGACAGCTCCACAGAGGTCGCGCTCATGGCAGAAGCAACGCTGTCAAAGGAGGTCAAGGGAATCTTCGTCCGCGACGAGGAGGTCGTCACCTTCAGCGGCAGCGGCGTCCTGAGCTACTGTGTCGCCGACGGCGGCAAGCTCGGCAGCGGGACGGTCATCGCGGAGGTCTATTCCTCCGACAGCCAGATCGCCCTTAACCGCCAGATAGAAGCTCTTGAGAAGCGGCTCGCACTGCTGAAGAAGATACAGAACCCCGGCACGCTCGAGTCCGCCCAGCCCACGTCTCTCTCGGAGAGCATACGCGACGGCTACCGCAGCCTGATAGCCTGCCGCGACCGCAGGGATTACAGCTCCATCGCCTCAGAGGCGGAGGGACTCGTCGTCCAGCTCAGCACCTACCAGATAGTCACCGACGAGGTCAGCGACTTCAACTCCCAGATCGCTGATATAGAAGCGGAGCTCGCAAAGCTCAGGATGAGCTCGGCACAGCCCGTAGAGGTCAAGAAGTCCCCGCGCTCAGCCTACTTCGTAAGCTACAGCGACGGCTACGAGAAGGTCCTCACGAGCGCCTCGCTCCCCAACCTGACCGCAGAGCAGATAAACAGCGTAAAGGACAGCCGTCAGGAGAGCAGCACCGTCGTCGGGAAGCTCATAGATGGCTACGGCTGGTACTTTGCCGGCATAGTGGACAACTCCGGACTGGAGTATTCCGTAGGCGAGGAGGTCAAGCTGAGGTTTGAATCGTCCGCCGAGACCTTCGATGCGGAGGTCACAGAGATACGCGATGAGGGCGACCAGAAGCAGAGCATAATCGTGCTCTGGTGCAGCCAGTTCAACTACGACCTCGTGCAGCACCGCGCAGCGACTGTCGAGATCATAAAGGGAGATTACAGCGGACTCAGGGTCCCGCGCGAGGCGATACGCTTTGCGGAGGTGCAGACCGGCTCCCCCAAGGAAGCGGGCGGAGTGACCACCGTCACCCAGAAGGGCGTCTACGTCCAGAAGGGCGAGCAGGTGGAGTTCAAGAAAATAGACGTCATCTACGAGGGCGGTGACTACGTCCTCTCGGCGGTGCACGATGCCGACCCCGGATATCTTGCGCTGTATGACGACATAATGATCGAAGGTGCTGATTGATATGGAGCTTAGCCGTGTAGACGAAAACCTGCGTGTGATACGCGCGAACGTCGCGGACGCAGTGGCTAAATACCGCAGAGAAGACGAAACAGTGAGGATAATGGCAGTCACCAAGACCGTCGCTCCTGAGCTCGTCAACCGCGCGGTGGAGCTCGGGATAGACCTTCTCGGTGAGAACCGCGTGCAGGAGTACCTCTCCAAGGCGGAAAGCTACGACAAGCGCGCTGAGGTGCACTTCATCGGCCACCTCCAGACCAACAAGGTCAAATACATCATAAACGACATGACGATGATACAGTCTGTAGACAGCCTGAAGCTCGGGCAGGAGATAAGCCGTCTCGCCGTGAAGAACGGCAGGGTCATGGATATCCTGTGCGAGGTGAACATCGGCGGAGAGGAGTCCAAGAGCGGCATAGCGCCTGAAGGACTCAGCGGACTGCTCACCCAGCTCAGCGAGCTCCCGGGCGTGCGGATAAGGGGACTCATGACCATACCGCCGCCGGCGCAGGGGGACATCTTCCTCGGGCGCATGGAGGAGCTCTACAACAAAGTCAGAGAAACATCGGGCATAGCGATGGACGTGCTCTCCATGGGCATGACCCACGACTACGCCGACGCCGTAAGGCATGGCTCGAACCTCGTAAGGATAGGCTCGGGGCTCTTCGGCGAGAGGGTGTATAAGTGAGCACCCGTATCCACTAAGTCCCAAACGGGGAGGTCCCCGTTTAATGCAGCGCAGCGCGGTCCGTACACGAGCTGCGTCAAGATAAATAAATAAAAACGTGCGGAGAACGGAGTAAAAAATGAAACTTTTTGAGAACATCAAGGAATACTTTTTTCCGGCAGAGGACGACGACATGGACCAGGACGACGTTCCGGTACGCCACAGTGAGCGTGCCTCCTTCGACGGCGACGAGCCCTCGGGCAGCGAGAACGTAAGCGGCGGCAGAAGGAACAAGGTAGTGAATATCCAGACCACTGCCCAGCTCCAGGTAGTACTTGTAAAGCCTTCGGCTTTCACGGACGCAAAGCAGATCGCTGACCACCTTATCGCAAAGAAGACAGTAGTTCTCAACCTTGAGACCGCTTCCCCCGAGAACAAGCGCCGCATCATCGACTTCCTCGTGGGTGTTGCATACGCTAACGGCGGCAGCCTCAAGCCTGTTGCGAACCTGACATACATCATCACTCCCTACAACGTCGGCTTCATCGGCGAGGACCTCGTAGGCGAGCTTGAGAACAACGGCGTGTTCATCTGATGGACCCGTCAGAGGAAAAGCTATTTTACGCGAGACTGGGAGACCTGCTCGACCGCGCCGAACGCAGCGGCTGCGCAGCGTTCTCCCGTTTCCTCGATGAAAGGCAGTCCGCGCTCGCGGAGCAGTACCTGCGCAGGAGTGCAGGGGACAAGCTGTTCACGCTCTGGGGCGGCTTCCCGGAGGCGAGGAGAAAGATGCTCGCGGTCTACCCCGAATATCTCCGTGACAGCGTCATGGAGGACTTCCCTATGGAGTGCGTGACGTTCACGTTCCGCAGGGAGGATAAGCTCACCCACAGGGACTTCCTTGGCTCGCTCATGGCTCTCGGGCTGAAGCGCGAAGCCGTAGGGGATATCGTCACCGACGAAGGCATTGCGCAGGTCTTTGTCACTGAAACTGCCGCGAAGGCGATACTCTCGTCAGTATCGAAGGTAGGCAGGGTCGGCGTGGAGGTATCCGGCGGCAGAGAGTTCTGCCTCGACGCGGAGCAGGAGTACATGGAGATCAGCGGAACGGTCGCATCGCTGCGGCTCGACTGCGTGGTAGGGCTTGCCTGCGGTCTCAGCCGCGACAAGTCGGCAGCGCTTATCCGCTCGGAACGGGTCGATGTAGACCATTTCACCGTCACATCAGTGTCCCGCGAGCTCCGCGAGGGAGATACCCTGTCCGTAAGAGGATACGGGAGATTCATTTTATCCGGTATCAACGGTCTTACCAAGAAAGGCCGCATACACATAGAAATGCGTAAATATATTTAGAGGTGAAGAAACATGATAACTTCAAAGGACGTCAGAAATAAGAGATTCGAGAAGGCTGCATTCGGCTACAAGCAGGAGGAGATCGACGAATTTCTCAGCCAGCTCGAGGCAGAGCTCGACGAAATGGAGCGCGAGCGCGTAGAGACAAACAACAAGATCCAGATCCTTGCCGACAAGGTACGCGAGTACATGAAGGACGAGGAAGCCCTCAAGGACGCCCTCCTCGGCGCTCAGAAGCAGGGACATCAGGTCATCGCAGAAGCCAACGAGAAGGCAGAGCAGATCCTCGCAGAGGCTCAGGAAAAGGCAGCAGCCCTCGAGGACGAGGCAGTGCGCCAGCACGCTGAGAGCATGGAGAAGAACCGCCTTGAGATCGCCAAGGAGAAGGAAGCTCTCATCGAGGCTCAGCAGCAGGTAGCTGACTTCAAGAAGAGCCTGTTCGATATGTACAAGACCCACCTTGAGCTCATTTCCTCCATGCCCGAGACAGTTGACGACGCAGAGGAATACGCTGAGGCTGAGACAGCCGAGGAGATCGCTGCGGCTGTAGCTGCCGAGGAAGAATGAGCAACGGTGACAGAGCCGTCTGAATTACGTTGAAAGGAGGATTTCCGGCGAGCCGCCGGAGATCGAAGTATATGGCACAGGATTACAACAGCACTCTTAACCTACCGCAGACAGAATTCCCGATGAGAGGAAATCTCCCCAAGAGAGAGCCCGAAACGCTCGCAAAGTGGGAGAGCGAGAGACTTTACTACAAAATGATCGAGAAGAACAAGGGCAAGCCGTCCTATATTCTCCACGACGGACCTCCCTACGCCAACGGCGAGATACACCTTGGTCATGCCCTTAACAAGTCCCTCAAGGATTTCATCGTCAAGTACAAGAATATGAGCGGATTCTGTGCTCCATACGTCCCCGGCTGGGACACCCACGGACTGCCTATCGAGCTCAAGGCGATGAAGGCTATCGGCGTCGAGAACGGCGCTATCCCGCCCACTGAGCTCCGTAAGCACTGCCGCGAATATGCCCTCACGCAGGTCGCGAACCAGATGAAGGGCTTCAAGAGAATGGGCTCCCTCGGCGACTACGATGACCCCTACCTCACCCTGAAGCCTGAGTTCGAGGCGCGTCAGGTCGAGGTATTCGGCGAAATGGCGAAGAAGGGCTATATGTACAAGGGACTCAAGCCCGTATACTGGTGCCCCGACTGCAATACCGCCCTCGCGGAGGCTGAGATAGAGTACTCCAACGACCCGTGCCACTCTATCTATGTAAAGTTCAACGTGACCGACGACAAGGGCATCTTCACAGCCCTCGGTCTCGACCTTTCCAGGATATACTTCGTTATCTGGACGACTACAACATGGACTATCCCCGGAAACCTTGCTATCTGCCTCGGACCTGAGTACAACTACACCCTCGTCCATGTAGGCGACGAGTACTACGTCATGGCAGAGGAGCTCGTGCGCACCACAATGGAGACTGCCGGTATCACCGACTACACCACAGACCACATCTTCACCGGCGCAGAGCTCGAGGGAATGAAGACCAAGCACCCCCTGTATGACCGTCCGTCCCCGATAATCGTCGGAGACCACGTCACGCTCGAATCCGGTACCGGCTGCGTTCATACCGCTCCCGGCTACGGTGTCGAGGACTTTGAGGTGTGCAAGAACTACGACGACATCGGCATACTCGTATGCGTTGACGCAAAGGGCAGACAGACCGCCGAAGCAGGCGAGTTCGAGGGTATGGACACAGATACCGCGAACAAGGCTATCGCCGCGAAGCTCGAGGAGCTCGGCGCACTGCTCGCGATACAGAAGATCGTCCACCAGTACCCGCACTGCTGGCGCTGCAACAGCCCCATCATCTACCGCGCAACTGAGCAGTGGTTCTGCTCGGTGAACGGCTTCAAGGACGAGGCAATAAAGGCTATCGAGGACGTGCAGTGGATCCCCGAGTGGGGTGAGGACCGTATCAAGGGCATGGTCCGCGACCGCAGCGACTGGTGCATCTCCCGTCAGAGAACATGGGGCGTACCGATCCCGATCGTCTACTGCAAGGACTGCGGCAAGCCGATCGTGAACGACGTGACGATCAAGGCCATCGCCGACCTCTTCCGTAAGGAAGGCAGCGACTCATGGTGGACCCGCGAGGTATCCGAGTTCATTCCTGCCTCCGTGAAGTGTGAGTGCGGCTGCGGCGAATTCACCAAGGAATTCGACATCATGGACGTATGGTTCGACAGCGGCGTGTCGCACACTTCCGTAATGGATCAGTACGACTGCCTGTCATGGCCGGCTGACCTCTACCTCGAGGGCGCAGACCAGTACAGAGGCTGGTTCCAGTCGTCGCTTCTCACGTCGGTAGTATACAAGGGCACCGCTCCCTACAAGGCTGTCTGCACCCACGGCTGGGTAGTTGACGGCGAGGGCAAGACCATGCATAAGTCCCTCGGAAACGGTATCGACCCGAGCGAGATAACCGACCAGTACGGCGCGGATATCCTGCGTCTGTGGGTGGCTTCCTCCGACTATCACAGCGATATCAGAGTGTCAAAGCCTATCCTCAGCCAGCTCTCCGACGCCTACAAGAAGATACGCAATACCGCGCGCTTCATTCTCGGAAACCTCGGCAACGGCGCAGGCTTCGACCCCGACAGGGACTCCGTATCAGACGATCAGCTCACAGAGCTCGATAAATGGGCGCTCATGCGCCTCGACGCCCTCATCGACAAGGTAAAAGAGGGCTACGAGACCTTCGACTTCCACATCGCATTCCACGCGATACATAATTTCTGCGTAATAGATATGTCCAACTTCTACCTCGACATCATCAAGGACAGACTCTACTGCGAGAAGGAGACATCAGTCCTCCGCCGCGCAGCTCAGACGGCTATGTACCGCATACTGAGCGCACTTGCAAGGCTTGCTGCGCCTATCATCTCGTTCACAGCCGAGGAGATATGGAGCTTCATGCCTCACACCTCCGGGGACGACACAGAGAGCGTCTTCCTCAACCAGATGCCCGAGAAGAGCGGCATGACCTTCTCCCCTGAGTATGTGGACAAGTGGAGCTTCATCTACTCCGCCCGCGAGTCAGCGAACAAGGCACTCGAGGAAGCGAGAAATGCCAAGCTCATCGGCAAGTCGCTCGAGGCAAAGATAACCGTCAAGGCTTCCGCAGACGACTACGACCGTTACTGCGCGATCTCCGACCACCTTGCAGAGATACTCATCGTATCGGCAGTCGATGTCGTAAAGGGCGAGGGCGAGACCTCGTTCGAGGTCGCAAAGGCAGAGGGCGAGAAGTGTGAGCGCTGCTGGTGCTACTCCAAGTACGTCGGCACGAACCACACCCACTCCACGCTCTGCGAGCGCTGTGCGATCGCGATAGAGGCGTAACTTCGGACAATATTGCCTGCTGCCGGGAGTGGCGGCAGGCGTATTTATTGAAAGGAAAAACTGTGGCTGTACTAATACTTTTACTGATATTCACAGCAGTGCTCGTCGGCGCGGACCAGCTCATAAAGTACTGGGCAGTGCATACGCTCCAGCCGAAGGGCAGCATGGAGTTCATACATTTCGGGAAATTCAAGATACTCGACCTCACCTACCTCGAGAACGACGGTGCCCTTTTCGGGAGCATGTCCGGACAGCGCTGGTTCCTCGTAGGCTTCACGACGATCGCCATGATCGCGCTCGCGGTGTTCATCGTAATGACGAGAAAACGCTCAAAACTGCTCACCATATCGGCCACGCTGGTCTTTGCGGGCGGTATCGGGAACATCATCGACCGTTACCGTCAGGGCTACGTCGTGGATATGTTCGAGATAAAGCTGTTCAGATTCGCGATATTCAACTTCGCCGACATCTGCGTGACGGTAGGAATGGCGCTGCTGGTGATCTACTGCTTCTTCATTGAGCCGAAGATCCAGAAGGCGAAGGAAGCAGAGACTGCAAAGGCGGTTTCCGATGAGTGAGACCGTTACCCTGACCGCCGCCCCGGAGGATTCTGGGACACGTCTGGATAAATATATTTCGGACAATATTGCGGAGCTGACCCGCTCGGCAGTGCAGAACCTCATCGAGAGGGGAGCGGTGCTGGTGAACGGCACGGCAGCCGCGAAGAACTACAAGCTCCGCGCACACGACGAGGTGCAGACCGAGATACCCGACCCCGAGCCCATGGACGCGCTCCCGGAGGATATCCCGCTCGACATCGTCTACGAGGACGCCGACCTTCTCGTCGTGAACAAGCCGAAGGGCATGGTCGTCCACCCGGCGCACGGCAACCGCACGGGCACCCTCGTGAACGCGCTCCTGCACCACTGTGAGGGCGGATTATCGGGGATTAATGGTGTCATCAGACCCGGTATCGTCCACCGTATCGACAAGAACACGAGCGGGCTGCTCATCGTCGCGAAGAACGACGCAGCGCACCTCCGCCTTGCCGAGCAGATAAAGGCGCACAGCTTCACGCGCGAGTACGAGGCTGTCGCGGTGGGAGCCTTCAAGGAGCCGTCCGGCACTATCGACGCGCCCATCGGACGCCACAAGACCGACCGCAAGAAAATGTGCGTAACGTCCGAAAATTCGCGGAATGCCGTCACCCACTACGAGGTGCTGCGGCAGTACGGCGGCTACGCCCACGTCCGGCTGCGGCTCGAAACGGGGCGCACCCACCAGATCCGCGTCCACCTCGCCTACATCGGGCACCCCGTCCTCGGGGACGACGTCTACGGAAAGCCGTACAAGGGACTGGAGGGACAGTGCCTCCACGCCCGAAAGATCGGCTTTATCCACCCCTCGACGGGCGAGTACATGGAGTTCACCAGTGACCTGCCGGAGTACTTTCAGGCGGTCCTGCGGCGGCTCGGAAAGATGTGAGGTGACAGTGTGTTTGAAGATATAACAAAAGTAATGCTGCTGAGCGATATGGACGGCACTCTGCTCAACTCGAAGAAGCAGATAACCGACCGCGACATGGCGGCGATACGCCGTTTCCGGGAGCTCGGCGGACATTTCTCCGTCGCGACCGGCAGAACGATACAGTCCTTTGCGCAATTTTGTCCTATCATCGGACTGCCCGACCCCGTCATCATGTACAACGGTGCAGCGATACACGACTACGCAAGGGGAGAGACGCTCTTCACGCAGCCGCTCCCGCCCGAAGCGAAGCCAGTAGCTATGCAGATCATGGAGGCTATGCCGGAGCTCGGCGGCGAGGTGCTGCGCGCTGACGGCACCTACGTTTTCAGCAATACCGATTACCAGCAGCTCCACACAAAGCTGTGCAATATAGTACCGGATTACGCCGACCTCCCCGACATACCCGAGGGCGGCTGGCTGAAGGTACTGTTCTCAATGGCGCCGGAGGATATCCCGCACGCCGAACTGCTCGTGCAGCAGCTTGGGATCGACAGCGTGAGCTTCGTGAAGTCCGCGGACATTTTCTACGAGATGCTGCCGATAGGCGTGAGCAAGGGCTCGGCGCTGGCGGAATACCGCAGGCTGCCCGGTTTCAGTGACTTCACCTTCGCAGCGATAGGCGACTTCGACAACGACCTCGAGATGATAGTCGAGGCAGACCTCGGAGCCTGCCCGGCGAACGGCGAGGAGCCCGTAAAAAACCGCTCGGACATCGTCCTCTCGCGCACGAATGACGAGGGTGCGGTGGCTGAGTTCATCGACCTCATCATCGAGCGGTGCGGAGCGGAGGCTGGTGCAAAATGAGGTGTCCGCACTGCCGCGGCAGAGTGAGCGAGGATGACGAATTCTGCCCGCACTGCAAAAAGCGTCTGAAGCTCGAGCTCACCCCTGAGCTGAGGTCAGTGAACAAACGTCTGATACTCACCGCGGTGCTGACCATGTGCTTGATACTTTTCGGCAGCGGAGTGATGTTTTCCGGCACATCGCCCGGCGACGTCGCCCACACAGACGCCGGAAGACGCGCGATAGAGCTGATAGCAGCCGCGCGTGTCATTGCGGGACTGGCTGCTGCGGTGAACATCGTGCTCGCCCGCGAGGAGCTGACCGACAAAAAAGATATGCTCGTGGGACGCGCAGCGGGCTGGGTGCTGCTGACGCTCATAGGCGTCGTGATATACGACATCGCCTGCACGAGCCCCGAGGACGGCATCATGCCGTTCACGAGATTCCCGCTGGTGTATGTGTCGCTCGCACTTCACATCGTCCTGCTGGCGCTGCTGCTGAGGCTCCGTGAGAGAACTCGCCGCGCGACAGGCAAGGAATCCGGCGAGGAAGAAGAACCAACGTCTGAGAGCGGCGAATGACCGCTTAATATAATTACCGGAGGGACCATTATGAGCAAGTTTTTCATGATATTCGCATTTTTGTTCGTACTTCTCGTACCTGCGATGCTGGGCTATGTGAAGAAGTCCAAGGCAGCGTCTGAGGCTGCTTCACAGCATTATCAGCAGTATTACGACTACGATGAAGATTACTATGATTTCTGATAACGGAGGTAAATATGGAACAGAACACTAAAAAGCGTCTTCAGAGAACAGCCTGCAAGGTAAGGATGGGCGTCATCGAGGGAACCTACAACGCCAAGTCCGGCCACCCGGGCGGCTCGCTCTCGATAGCAGACACGCTCACATACCTTTACTTCAACAAGATGAACGTTGACCCCAAGTCTCCCGACAGCGCCGACAGGGACCGCCTTGTGCTCTCCAAAGGACACACAGCCCCTGCACTGTACGCAGTCCTCGCGCAGAAGGGCTATTTCCCGGAGGAGGAGCTCAAGTCCCTCCGCCACATCGGAGCAATGCTCCAGGGTCACCCCTGCATACACATTCCCGGCGTAGATATGTCGAGCGGCTCGCTCGGACAGGGCATATCCGCAGCGTGCGGAATGGCTCTCGCAGGCAAGCTCGACGGCAAGTCCTACAAGGTCTACGCAGTCCTCGGCGACGGCGAGATAGAGGAGGGTCAGGTCTGGGAGGCAGCGATGTTCGCTTCTCACAAGGATCTGACAAACCTTGTTGCGATAGTTGACAACAACGGTCTCCAGATAGACGGACCGATCAGCGAGGTCTGCTCACCCGAGCCCATCACCGATAAATTCGCAGCATTCGGCTGGCACGTCATCACAATGGACGCCCACGACTTCGACGACATCGACCGCGCGTTCACCGAGGCTGACTCCGTAAAGGACAAGCCTGTAGTGATCATACAGAAGTCCGTAAAGGGCAAGGGCGTATCGTTCATGGAGAACCAGGTCGGCTGGCACGGAACAGCCCCCAACAAGGAGCAGTACGATCAGGCAATGGCGGAGCTTACCGCGCAGTTAAAGGGATTGGAGGACTAATACAATGGCAGACGTTATCAAAAAGGCTACCAGAGAGAGCTACGGCGAGGCGCTCAGAGACCTTGCAGAGGAGTATCCGCAGCTCGTTGTCCTCGACGCAGACCTTGCAGCTGCGACCAAGACAGGCATCTTCAAGAAGGCTTACCCCGACCGCTTCTTCGACTGCGGTATCGCCGAGGCAAACATGATGGGCGTAGCAGCCGGACTTGCAGCCTGCGGAAAGATCCCCTTCGCGAGCACCTTCGCTATGTTCGCGGCAGGACGCGCATATGAGATAGTCCGCAACTCTATCGGCTATCCGCACCTCAACGTCAAGATCGGCGCAACTCATGCTGGTATATCCGTCGGTGAGGACGGCGCTACCCACCAGTGCAACGAGGACATCGCCCTCATGCGTACTATCCCCGGCATGACCATCATCAATCCCTGCGACGACGTCGAGGCGCGTGCTGCCGTAAAGGCTGCCCTCGACTTCAACGGACCGGTGTATATGCGCTTCGGACGCCTTGCAGTTCCGGTGATAAACGACCCCGCCACCTACAAGTTCGAGCTCGGCAAGGGCGTGACCATGCGTGACGGCACTGACCTCACCATAGTTGCAACAGGACTCATGGTCAACGAGGCAGTACAGGCAGCGGAGACGCTCGCAGCAGAGGGCATTTCCGCAAGAGTGGTGAATATCCACACTATCAAGCCGCTCGACAAGGAGCTCATCGTGAAGTGTGCGAAGGAGACCGGCGTTATCGTAACAGCCGAGGAGCACAGCGTGATCGGCGGACTCGGCTCAGCAGTAGCGGAAGCAGTAACAGAGGGCTGCCCGGTACCGGTAGTGAAGGTCGGCGTGAACGACGAGTTCGGACACTCCGGACCCGCAGTTGACCTCCTCAAAGAATTCGGACTTTCCGCAGAGAACATCGCTGCGAAGGCAAAGGAAGCACTCAAGCTCAAGAAATAACAGCAGCAAAAAAGCGCACCGGATACCCTCTGGTGCGCTTTTTGATATCTTATTCTACCGGCAGTACAGTAACGATACCCGCCTCATACTTCTGGATAGTGAGAGCGTCCTCGTTGGTAACGCCGTCATTGCCGACAACATCCGCATTCTTCCTGCCCTGTGCAGTGAGCGCGAATTCATCGGGGTCAGCCTGCGAGCGCATGATCGCGACCGCATCAGCCATATTGACTTCGCTGTCCTCGTTTGCGTCGCCGGCCTTATAGCCGCCGACCTCGCCGGAGGATACCGCCGAAGTGGTAGTCGTAGTCACGGAAGACGTGGTGACCTTAGACGTAGTAGTACCGGGCTCGGAGCCGCCGCCGGAGTAGAGGTCAGCGGGGAGCTCATCGAGAGTAATGCAGTAGTCGCTCTGATAAACCGCCTTTACGGTGTCCGCATTCTGGTATTCCTCGCCGGAAATGAACTTATCCCCGTCGTCGTACCATGTGCAGAAGTAGAGCCACATCGCCTTCTCCACGAGCATATTGTCCATGCTGGGGATAGAGCTGTTCTCGGGCATGGATACCATTTTCTTATTGCTCACAAAGTCCACGAGCGTCCAGAAGATCTTGCTCTCGGCGTCCTCGTTAGGACCGGAAGTCTTTCCGTCGTGGCGGTTGTAAACAGTATTGTACTTATCGAAGCCCACGATGTCCACCCACTCGTCGCCGGTGTACCAGAGCGCAGACTCACTCGACCATGCGTAGAGGTTCTGCTCCCAGATGATGTTGTGGAGGCCGTAGTCCTGAGTGAGCTTGGTGTAGAGCGTCTTCCAGAGCTGATTGTAGACCTGATAGCCCTCCTTGGACCACCAGAACCACGCACCGCTGCCGTCGCCGTTCTTGCCGGGGTTGCCTTCAGCCTCATGGAACGGACGGAAGATTATCGGCACATTCGCGTCCTGGAGCTTGGTGAGCTCAGCCGCAAGGAGCTCAACAGCTGCATTGAAGAAAGCGTATTCCTTAGTGCCTTCGACCATGCAGTTCGCGGTCACGAAGTCGGTCTGGGGAGTATAGGTGAACTGCTGCCAGTCGTTGGAGATAGCAGTGATATTGCCCTCATCGTCGATCTCGAGGGTGCTCATGTCCTTGGGGACAGTGACGTGCCAGCTCGCAGTGACGATACCGTTTTTGTCCTTAGCCCAGGAGATCATGCGGTCCGCAACTCCGTCCTCCCACGCGAAGCCGGGGTTGTGGCAGTTGAAGTCGAAGCCGCGTATCGCGGGATAGTGACCCGTGAGGTCGTAGAGGTAATTACACTCAACGTTGTAGTCATTGTAGCCGTAGTTGTGGTTCTGGGTGCTGTAGGTATAGACCTGACCGTTCGCATCGGAGCAGTGCCAGTAGAAGATGTTGCCGCCTTCGTCGGTGTCTTTGGAGTCGCGGTCGATCTCGTACTCGTTGCCTTTCTCGTCAACGCACTTGTCAGCCTGTGCGTCGTAGCGGATAGAAGTGCTGACGGAGTGACCGCCGCCGTATATCTCCTGCTGACCCGAGAGGACATACTCCCCGTAAACGGAATTCAGGTACTTCATGAGCGCCTTGGCTTCGGGAGTGGCGTCGGGGTCACAGGTCTCACCGGTGCCGGTGAGCTCAGGCAGCTGAGCCTTCGTGACTGTAACGGTGTCGTACTCGGCGTAGCCGTACTGCGGTTTGATCTCGATAGTGTTCACACCTTTCTTGAGACGGAATACACCGAAGCTCACATCCTTCCACTCGTCGAGGTAGGGGAGATTGTAGGTGTAGTCGGTGCCGTTTATCGAGATAGTCTGCATTCTGCCCTCAGTGCTGAGGATCTGAGCGCAGCGGAAGGAGATGTCGTACATGGTCTCCTCCTCGACCTCGAACTCGAAGCTGATAGTGTTGGCAGACTGGTAGGCAAAGCCCTCGCCGGAGTAACCGGGGAGCTGTGTCTCGTAGACCGAAGTCCAGCAGTCTGCGCCTTCGAGGGTCTCGCATTCAGCCTGGAAAACGACTGCGCCTTCATCTACGGCAGTTACCGCCGCAGGGACTACAGATGTGAGGGACATCGCAGTGAGGGCGGCAGCCGAAGAGAGAGCGGCTGTTCTTTTAAGTATGTTTCTCATGTTTTAATATCCTCCTTTAATCGTGAGAGACGTTACTATACACCAGTATTATACAATTAAAGCGGGGATTTGTCAAGGTCTGGGCGTTCGGCATAATGCATAAATCCAGCGATAATTTAATTAAATTATGGCAGGCAGCGCTCTGCACGCCTGCACGCTGCCGCTTGCAAGCTCGCTCACTCTTAACAGCGACCACACCCGAACATCGCATACGGTACAGGTGTAGGGGACGCCTCCCCCCCAAAAAACATCGCCCCCAAATTGACTTGACACCGCATAATAATAGTAGTATAATATATAATGACCAAATATGTTCCCGAAAGAGGAGAGATACTATGTCATTTATAAAGAAAATAGCGGCAGCACTGTTCGCCTGTGCTGTGACGCTCCCGATCGCCGGGCAGTACGGCACGCTCCCCGCGAATCAGGCGGCAGCGGCTCCCGACGAGTACCACGACGACTGGCTGCACGTCAACGAGAACGCAGAGATAGTCGATATGTACGGCAACCCCGTGTGGCTCACCGGCTGTAACTGGTTCGGCTATAACGTAGGAAGTCAGGTCTTCGACGGCGAGAGGAGCATAAATATGCATCAGGCGCTCAACGAGATAGCAGACCACGGCTTCAACCTCCTGCGCGTGCCGATGTCCACGGAGATAATACTCCAGTGGAAGGACGGCAAGCCCGATCCGATCATAAAGATCAATGAGTGGAAGAACCCCGAGCTCACCGAAGAGGGTATCGTTGGAGGCACGCCGAAATACAGCTTTGAGATCTGGAACATGGCTGTAAACTGGTGCAGGGAGAACGGCATCAAGATAATGATGGATATCCACAGCGCTTCAACGAATGCTGCCGGTCATCAATATCCGCTCTGGTACGATAGCAACTTCAGTGAGCAGGACTGGCTCGACGCTCTCGCGTGGTTCGCGGACTACTACAAGGACGACGATACAATTATCGCTATCGACCTCAAAAACGAGCCCCACGGCAAGAAGGACGACGGTACCTTCGCCAAGTGGGACGGCTCGAGCGACGATAACAACTGGCGTTATGCCGCAGAAAAGGGCGCTAAAGCCTGCCTCGACCAGAACCCGAACCTCCTCATCATGGTCGAGGGTATCGAGGTGTATCCGAAGTTTGAAAAGGGCTTCGACTGGAATTCAAATTCCACAGATTACGGTCATTACGGTGACCCCGAGTACCAGCCGTACCACGGCGCATGGTGGGGCGGTAACTTCCGCGGCGCGAGGGACTACCCCGTTGACCTCGGACAGTATCAGTCACAGCTCGTTTACTCCCCCCACGACTACGGCCCGCTCGTACATCCTCAGTCGTGGTTCCACCTTGAAGGTGAAGCCCCTGCCTTTACGAGCTACGATTTCGACAGAGAATCGCTGCTGAAAGAATACTGGTACGACACATGGGCTTACCTCGTTGAGGAGAATATTTCCCCGCTGCTCATGGGCGAGTGGGGAGGACGCATTGATTCTGAGAATGATCCGTCAGGTGCGAACCGGCACTGGATGGAGGTCCTCCGCGACTACATGATAGAGAAGCGTATCCACCACACCTTCTGGTGCTTCAACGAGAATTCGAGCGACACCGGCGGACTTATCGCGAGTGATTGCAACTGGGATCACTGGGACGAGGAGAAGTACGAGTTCGTGGAGCCGGCTCTCTGGCAGGACGAATACGGCAGGTTCATCAGCCTCGACCACACTATCCCGCTCGGACAGTCCGGCAACGGCATCTCCCTGAGCGATTACTACTCGGGAACTGTCATTCCTCCGACTTCCACGACCAAGACCACCACAGTCACTATCACCACCACCTCCTCCGCTGACACGACCACCACGACCACAGCTGCCGCGACCTCCTCAGAGATCGGCAAGTACAAGGCTGGCGATGCGAACGAGGACGGCGACGTCAACATGGCTGACTCCGTAGCGATAATGCGTTCTCAGGCGGACCCTGATGAGTATGCGCTCAGCGATCAGGGCAGGAAGAACGGCGACGTTACCGGCGGCGGGGACGGTATCACCAACAACGACGCGCTGGTGATCCAGAAATACGAAGCCGGCATAGTCACGACTCTCCCGGTAGACTAAGCAAATACAAATACCTCCCGGTCCACTGACTGCCGGGAGGTATTGTTTATCGGAGCGCCGCAGGCACCGCTAACGATACAGAGCATACCCGTCAGCGCTGGAGCTCTCCACCATTTCTATCTCGCGGCTGAGGACGGTACTGTCCTCGATCCATTCGAGCCTGCCCGACTCGCCCGCCCACTGATCCTCTCTTCCGACCTTATACGCCGCGAGCCCGACAACCAGCGAGACCCCGGGCGCGGAGACGAGCTCCTCCCATTGCGCGAGGGTCGAGTCGAAGGGGAGGGACTCATTGCGGAAGCCGTAGTATATCTGCGGGAGGAGGTAGTCGCAGTAGCCGGGCGACGAGCCCCAGAGCCGGACGTCCGCGAACTGCGTGGAATAGTCGGCGGAGATGTTCCCCTGCGGACTTATCCCGAAGAGGAAACGGCTCCCGTGGGACTTCACGGTGTCGTACAGCAGCTTCACGAGACTGTTTATGTTGCCGAGCCGCCACTGCGCGAGGTCTGAGCAGCCGGAGGCAGCGAACTCCGCCGCGTCGAAAGCGGGGTCGGAGGTCGGGTAGAAATAATCGTCGATGTGGACGCCGTCCACGTCATATCGGGAGAGTATCTCGTCCGCGCACTCCGCGACCAGCTCCCGCACCTCCGGGTAGGACGGGTCGAGGTACCATCGCTCCCCGAGGAGCTTCGCGCGTCCGTCGGCAGTCCACTGCCTGACGATGAACGTCTCCGGCAGCGCGGACATCTGCTCCTGTGTCTGACAGCGCAGGGGATTCAGCCACGCATGGACAGATATCGCCAGAGCGTGCGCCTCCTCGAGAGCTATCGCGAGCGGGTCGTAGTCACCGTCCCAGCATACTCCCCGCGGGAAGATATCGGACTGGTAGTAAGCGTCCCCGCAGGGGTGGACGTGAAAATAGACCGTATTTATGCCGTCTGCCTGTGCCTGTACGAGTATCTCACGCAGCCCCGCACGGAACTCCTCCTCGGACCTGCCCAGCATATAGTCCTCGAAGTGCATATACGGCAGCCACAGTCCGTGCTGACAGCTGTAATTCAGCGGGACATACCCCTTCGGCACCTCGATATCGAGCTGCGCTCCGTCCTGGACGTACATAGTTGGCGGCTCGGCAGACATCTCATGGACGTCCTGTGCAGAGCACGAAAAAAGCGACAAGGCAGCGGCAGCAGCGAAAAAAATCCGTTTCATTTTAAAAGTCTCCCGATTTAAGATTATTTAAAGCAACGCTATATATAATATACAGTACATAATGCGGGAGTATACCCAAAAGGGGGAAAAATATGAGTATCATAAAAAGAGCAGTAACAGCGGCAGCGGCGGCAGTATGCATGATCGCGGGCTTTTCGTGCGGAAAGAAGGCGGAGGAGAAGCAGACCTACCCCGACCTCACCGTGACCTTCCTCGACGCCGGCAAGGCAGACGCGATGATCCTCACGACCGCGAACAGCGCGGTGGTGATCGACTGCGGAAAGAAGGGCGACGGCAAGGACATTGTTGCATACCTTGAGGAAAAGGGCGTTACGACGCTGGACTACCTCATAATCACCCACTACGATCAGGATCACGTCGGCGGCGCGTCGAAGGTGCTGAAGAACTTCGACGTAAAGAACGTCCTCGCGCCTGACTACCCCGAGGTCAGCGAGGAAATGGACAAATACTACAGCGCCCTCAACGAGAAGGAGATCATACCGCAGAAGCTGACGAGCGACCTTTCGTTCACGCTCGACGGCGCGGAGTACACCGTTTACGCGCCCCGGCAGAACGATTACGGCAAGGACAACGACAATGACTTCTCCCTCGTGACCAAGGTAGTCTACCACGACACCTCGTTCCTGTTCACCGGCGACGCCATGGAGACCCGCCTCGACGAGATAATGGGCATCGGTGAATGCACGCTCCTGAAGGTCCCGTACCACGGACGCAAGCTCGACAACCTCGGGCAGTTCCTCGACGCCGTGAAGCCGAAGTGCGCAGTGGTCTGCACCTCCGACGACGAGTTCTCCGGCAAGGTAAAGGACGCGCTCGAGTCGCGCAAGATAACCACATACGCCACCTGCTACAACGGCAGGATAACCGCCGTTAGCAACGGCGCTCAGCTGACCGTCAGCTGCGAGAAACAGTCCAGATAAAACTTAAAGGAAGTCCGCCCCGCCTGATACCGGGACGGACTTTTTTCATGCCGCTTAAAATGTTTGACCGCCTCAAAACCGCGCTATACCGCCAAAAACTCAGCACACACAAAATATGTACAAATTCTTAAAATGATCTTTAAGGTAACTTTAAGATTATTTTAAGAATGCCCGGATATAATCAAGCCATAGAAACCGCGAAACATATTTATGCGAAATATAAAAATCACAAAAAAGGAGTATGATCTATTATGAAGAAATCGACCCTCAGAAAGCTGATCACAAGCACTTCAGCAGTTTGTGCAGCAGCTGCTGCGATCACGTTCTCGTCCCTCTCAGCGTCAGCAGCGGCTCCCAAGTACGGCGACGCGAACGGTGACGGCGAAGTCAACATGGCTGATGCAGTAGCGATAATGCGTTTTCAGGCTGACCCCGACGACTACCAGCTCTCTGCGGAGGGCAAGGACCTTGCCGACGTATTCCTGCGCGGAGACGGCGTCACCAACATGGACGCGCTCTCTATCCAGAAGTTCGAGGCAGGCATCGTAACTGAGCTCCCCGAGTCCTATCAGGAGGGCGGAGACACCACCACCACTACCACCTCGAAGCAGACCCAGACCACAACCAGCACAACAGCTGCAACAACGACAACTACCACTACTACCACCCCGCAGGATCCCGTTACGGATACAGTATATATCCACCTCAACGGCACATCTATCGCGGTAGATGGCGATAATTCCGGATATACAGCAGTTTCCGGCTCAAAGGTAACTATCAGTCACTCCGGCACATACTACATCGACGGCACTCTCGACGACGGCCAGATCGAGGTAAACGTAGCCGACGAAGCAGCTGACCCCGAGACCGTAAAGCTCTTCCTCAACGGCGCATCTATCACAGGAAAGAGCGACTCCGCTATCCTTATCACGAACGCAGAGAACACCTCTATCAATCTCGTTGACGGCACCGAGAACACCGTAACAGACGGCGACACAGCATACGTCAGCGGCGCAGCAGTTATCGAGGCAAAGGACGACCTCACCATCAAGGGCGGCGACCTCGGCACAGGTATCCTCAACGTTACAGCGAACACCCAGAACGGTATCGTCTGCAACAACGACATCAAGGTAACAGGCGGCGTGCTCAACGTAACGGCTCTCAACGCTACCGACGAGACCAACGGTATCAACGGCAAGACTTCCCTCACAGTAAAAGGCGGCACAGTGAACGTTGAAGCAGAGGGCGACGGAATCAAGTCCTCCAAGGGCAACGTAGACATCACCGACGGCACCGTATACATCAAGGCAGGCAACGACGCTGTCCAGTCCGAGACAGAGATCAACATCTCCGGCGGTACAGTATACGCAGGCGGCGACAGAGGTCTCACAGCTGTTACAAATGTAAATATCACCGGCGGTACAGTAGTTGCAACAGCCACAGACGCTCAGATAACCAACCTCACTTCCGCAAATCAGGCAGCAATGCTCCTCAACTGCATAGCCTGCCCCGACTCCACAGACGGCACATGGAAGAAGGCTAACTCCATAACAGTAGGAAATCTCTCCACGACCTTCATGAAGAAGTATTCGTATGTGCTTATCAGCGATGCTTCTATCAGGGCAGGTCAGAGCTACACCCTCAAGAACGCTTCTACAGGCGCAACAGTAACATATAATAACGACGCTAACGATTCGTTCAGCGTAACTAATTCCGTGACCACCTTCGACGCGGTCAACCCCGCAGGCAAGGACGGCTCCTCCGTTGTAGTCACAGACCCCGTGACTGACGGCTACACGATCACCCTTAACGGAACGACTATCGCAACGAATGCTCCTTCCGACGTAGCAAGCATCAGCAACGGCGTGCTCACTATCACAAAGGAAGGCACATTCACCGTAACAGGTCAGGGCACAGGCACACAGATCAACGTAAACGTTGACAAGAATGCATACCCGAACTCAGTAGTTGAGCTCGACCTCGCAGGCATGAGCCTCACGAACGAGCAGAACTCCCCGGTCTACGTCACATCTATCGGCGACGAGGTAGTGATCGTAGCAAAGAACGGGACCGAGAACACCATCACAGACGGTTCTAACTACACCAACGCAGACGCTGCACAGGGCGCGATCTACTCCTGCGACGACCTCAAGATCAAGGGCAAGGGCAAGCTCACAGTAAACGGCAAGGCAGCTGACGGTATCGTCTGCAAGAACGACCTCAAGATCTACAACGGCGAGATCGTGGTAAACGCAGTTGACGACGCTATCCGCGGCAAGGACAGCGTAACAATCGGCGACACGACTAAGTCCGACGGCACAGCAGCCGATAACAGCGGACTTTCCGTAACAGTAAAGACCACAGCAGGCGACGGCATCAAGTCCACTGCAACAGATACAGCGACCGACAAGGCATACGGCGTAGTAACGATCAACGGCGGTACTGTCAACGTAACCTCCTTCGGTGACGGCATTCAGGGCGAGCAGGACGTAGTCATCAACGACGGCACTATCAACATCACGACCACCGGCACAGGCAACGACTCCTCAAAGGGTATCAAGTCTGTAGGACTGTACGACGCAGCAGGTACGACCTACCAGAGCGCAGGTACACTCACAGTTAACGGCGGTATGATAACAGTTGACTCCAAGGACGATTCCCTCCACTGCTCAGGCACACTTGTCCTCAACGCTGGAAAGCTGAAGCTCACCTCCGGCGACGACGCTGTACACTCCGATTCCAAGCTCTATGTCGGCGGCATGACAGCCGGCACCGACTACACGAGCCTTGAGGTATATGTAACAGCCTGCTACGAGGGCTTCGAGGCAGCATACATCTACCAGAACAACGGCAACATCTACATCATTTCCAAGGATGACGGCTTCAACGCAGCAGGCGGCGCAGACGGCTCCGGCAACACCAGCACAGGCGGCTGGAGTCAGGGCGGCGGATTCCCCGGACAGGGCGGCGGAATGGGCGGCGGCGCATACGGCGAGATGCACCTCAACGGCGGTATCGTATCCGTAAACACCTCCTTCCAGGACGCTGACGGCTTCGACTCCAACGGCCCGGTCTACTTCAACGGCGGCTACTACTTCGGCAACGGCGGCGACTCCTTCGACTGCGGCGACGGCTACTCCATCACATACAACGGCGGCTACGCATTCGGCGGACTCGGCATGAACGGTGGCAGCGGCTACGACATGACCACACAGATGGTATTCACCACAAGTGACGGCACAGTCCTCGCCACCAGCATGACAGGCTCGAGAGTGACCTACGCATACGGTGATTCGAGTGTGCTCGCATACTCCGGCGCACAGGTATCCGGCGGCACGAACATCTCGACGCTCGGCCAGCCTGCAACATACATCTCCGGCAAGGCTTCCGGCGGCACAGCGATGACGCTCGGCTCCGGTTCAAGCTCCGGTGGACAGAACCCGTGGAACCCCTGGGGCTGATAACAAAGTGATCAACGCTTAGCACTATAGACCAGAACTCCCGGCGGACTGGAAACAGTCTGCCGGGAGTTCTTTTCCGCAAAAAAACAGGGGCGATGTCCGCATCGCCCCGCATTGATCCTTATTTTATTGTACCGCAATGAAATCCGCAGGAACATATCCGAATCCGCCGTCGAACTCTATCTGGTACCAAACATCGTCTCCCGAGCCGGTCGACCCGACAATGGAAACATAGCTCCCGTTATCGACGTAACCAATGATATCGGAGTCCATCGAAGCACTCCTTCTCACGATGAGGTCAGGCACGTCACCGGTGATGACCATGCCGGTATCCACGCCCTCCACAGTAGTCTCGGCGCTGCTTCCGGAGGAAACAGACAGCGTAACGGAGGAGCCCTTCTGCACCTCAGTGTTGGGAGAAATGCTCTGCGCGATTACGTTCATCGCAGCCTCCTCGCTCTCGACGAAGCTGACACTTACGCTGAAGCCGAGCGCCCTGAGCTGCTCCTGCGCGAGCTCATAGTGTATCCCGATGACATTGGGGATCTCGACCACATTCGGGTCGATCTCCTTGCCGAGCGATATCGTGAGAGTGATATCGGAGTCCTTCGGGACCTTTGAATCGGACTTCACGCTCTGCTCGATGACGGTATCCTCAGCGTACTCGTTGCTGTACTTACCGTCGATGATGACATTGAGCCCGAGCTCGCCGAGCTTATCGACAGCCTCCTGCTTCTTCATACCGACCACGTTCGGGACAGTCACCCTGTCGTCCTCCGTAGTGGGAGCGGACACATCACCGAGGTACGCCGAAAGGCTTGCGATCATCTCGCTGAGCGTCGAGCCGCTCATGTCGGCACCCTCAGCGTATGTACCTATTTTTGTGGAAGTGAGCGCATCTGAGACTGCCGCTCCCGTACACGACCCGTTCTCGATTATGAGAACGTAGTCGAGGTTCCCGAGCGCCGGGTAGTACTCCCTGAGCTTCTCGCGGAAGTCCTCGGCAGTGCCCTCGCCGTCGTACTTTTCTGAGCCCGAGTCTGAGGTGATGAGCGCCTTGCGGACGTCCTTGCCATCGGCCTGCCATGAAGCGAGCGCGCTCGAAGCCGCCTTCCAGAGCGAATTTGCCTCTTTCTTGTACTCAACGTCCTCCGTGGCAGCGACAGACACCTGACTGCTGCCCGCATTCTCCTCGTCCTTCTTCCCGAGCAGCACTATCAGCCCCACGACCAGAGCCGCGACTACAGCCACAGCCGCTGCGATAAGGAGCGCGGCAGGCACCCCTTTTTTCTTCTTGGGAGCCTCGCCGAATATCTGCTGATCCTTGTACTGCGGCGCAGGCTGCTGGAACTGCGGCTGCTGCGCGAACTGCTCCTGCTGCTGTGCGTTGGGCGGCGCGAATATCTGCGTCCCGTCATTCACAGGCTGTGCAGGACGTGCGTACTGACCCTGCTGCTGTGCGCTGGGCGGCGCGAATATCTGCGTCCCGTCACTCACAGGCTGTGCAGGACGTGCGTACTGACTCTGCTGCTGTGCATTCGGCGGGACGAACATCTGCGTCCTGTCGTTCTGCTGGACGTCCCCGGAATTAAAGACTACGGTATTTTCGTTATCTGTGTTGTCTCTCAAGTCTTGACACCTCTTTCTCTATCTCTATTCTGTGATTGTGACTTTTCTGCTGTAGATTATCTCCCCGTCGTAGACGATATTCACCAGAGCCTCGCCCGTGCCGCGGAGGAAGTACTCGTCCTCGGTGAACTCGATGACCCTGTCGTCGCTGGAGGTGAACTTCACACCCTCGTCGGAGAAGGGACCCACGAGCTCGACCTTGACCTCGACGTCCTCCTGTATGCTCTCGTCGGAGTTGGTGAAGACTATCCTGTAATCGCTGCTGTCGCCCTTTTCAAGCTCATCGCAGGCTTCGGCGACGTCAATGGAGATATTGTACTCCCCGTCCTCGAGCACCGCCGAGACGTCCACGCCCTTGGGCGCGTCGCACTTCAGGTTCTCGGTAGCGTCATCGTTCACGGTGATGACGAGCTCGTCGTTTCTCGCGTAAAGAGTGGGACGGTACGAATAGCTGAACAGATCATCGGGGAGCTCCGCACTCATGCTCAGCTCGTCCGGGCAGTTCAGCTCAGTTATGTCCAGCGCCTCATAGACGCCGATGTAGATATCCCTTGTACTCAGCTCCATCTCAGTAATGGGAACGAGCTTCTCAGCCGCGGGAGCGTTCCCGCCGTCATCGTCACCGTCCCCGCCGGAGAGGAAAAGATAAGCCGCAACGCCGCCCACAACAGCGAGGATAACGAGTATCACCGCGATGATGACGGCAGGGTTCTTCTTCTGCACCGGATAAGCGGCAGGGTCGAGGTATGGATCCTGCGGAGCCGGCTGCTTCGGCGCATACGCCTGAGCGGTGTTGACCGGCTGAGCGGCTTCAGGCTCATGCTTTTCGTACATACCCGCAAGGTCAGCGAGGAATTCGTCGATGTTCCCGTAGCGGTCCTCGGTGCTGAACGCGCAGGCTTTGAGAATGACCCTCGCGAACTCCGGGGAAGCGTTTTTCGGCGCAGGCAGCGCCTCGCCGGACATTCTCCGGCTGATAGCCTCCTTGAGGGGCATAGTGTCCTCGAAGGGCAGATACAGCCCGTTCATCAGCTGATAGAGGCAGATCCCCAGCGAGTAGATGTCCGCCTGACAGGTATAGCTGTCGCCGGACTTTGCAAAGCGCACCTCAGGCGCGATGTAGCTGTTTGTCCCCGCGAAGGTATCGCAGGAGACGGTCTGCTTGGAGATATTGAAGTCACCGAGTTTGTAGACGCCCTTTGCGTTCACGAAGAAATTCGCGGGCTTTACGTCCCGGTGAATGACTCCTATGTCGTGTGCAGCCTTTATGCCGCTGCCGATGTCATGCGCGAGAGCAGCGATGTTCTGCTCGGTCACGTCGAATTTTTTAGCTTTCAGGAGATCAGTCAGGCAGTCGAGGTACTCCATTCGTATGAGGAAGTAATACCCCTCGAACTTCCCGTCCACGACGAGCTCCCTTATGTCCTCGTCCTCGTAGGCGACGATATACGGACAGTTCCGCAGCTCGTACATGATAGTGGACTCGTTCACGCAGAGCTCACGCTTCTCCTCGACTGAGCGCCTCATGCGCTCCTCGTCGCCGAGGGTATTCTCTCCGGGCACGAGCGGTTCTATCTTCAGCGCAGAGACATCGGTGCGCTGTATACGTTCCGCAGTGACCCTGTACACCGCGCTGTAGGCGCCCGAGCCGATCTTCTCCTGGATATACCAGTTTTCCCAGAGCGGCTGCCTTATCTGGCTGAGTATCTGTTCAATAAGTTCAGTATTGTTCACGTTGGTGCTCCGGCTCACGCCTGATACTTAGGCTCGCAGGTGAGATTTATGCCGAGGCGCTTGAATATGCGCTCGTCCACGGGCGAGAGTATAACAGTGGAATGGACCTCACAGCCGCGCAGCTTGGAGATCTGCTCCATAGCCTTCTTTGCGTTCTCGTCGGTGTTTGCGCAGATAGAGAGCGCAAGGAGGGTCTCGTCGGTATGTATGCGGGGATTGTTGTTGCCGAGGTGCTGCACCTTGAGGTTCTGGATAGGCTCGATGACGTGCGGGGACATGAGCAGCACGTCGTCCGCAATGCCGCCGAAGTACTTGAGCGCATTGAGCAGCAGCGCCGAGACCGCACCGAGCAGATTGGAGGTCTTGCCGGTGATGACAGTGCCGTCGGGGAGCTCCATAGCCGCAGCGGGAGCACCAGTCTCCTCCTCCTTGGCGAGAGCCGCCGCAACGCACTTCCTGTCGTCGGTGGTGACGTTCGCCTGATTCATGAGGAGCTCGAGCTTATACACCTCGTCCTCGGTGATCTGACCCTTGCGGAAGTCGCACATACCTATGTAATAGCGGCGGATTATCTCATCGCGCGCCGCCTTGCAAACGACATCATCGTCGATTATGCAGTTTCCCGCCATATTCACGCCCATATCGGTAGGCGACTTATACGGCGACTCCCCGATGATCTTCTCGAACATCGCGTTGAGCACGGGGAATATCTCCACGTCGCGGTTGTAGTTGACTGTAGTCTTGCCGTAGGCCTCGAGGTGGAAGGGGTCGATCATATTCACGTCATTGAGGTCGGAGGTCGCAGCCTCATAGGCGATATTCACGGGGTGACGCAGCGGGAGGTTCCATATCGGGAAGGTCTCGAACTTCGCGTAGCCGGCATTGACGCCGCGCTTGTGCTCATGGTAGAGCTGGGAGAGGCAGGTAGCCATCTTGCCGCTTCCTGGACCGGGAGCCGTCACGACTACCAGTCTGCGTGA
The DNA here is from genome assembly GCA_016288815.1 of Ruminococcus sp. Lineage (GTDB taxonomy): Bacteria > Bacillota > Clostridia > Oscillospirales > Ruminococcaceae > Ruminococcus. Next base: position 7,711 of record JAEELF010000056.1, on the reverse strand, counting down.
GGTCTCGATATAGTCGTTCCTGCCGTAGCCCTCGTCGCTGATTATCTTCTGGAGATTGGACGGATAGCCCTTGATGTTGAAGTGGTGGTACACCTTCACCCCGAGCGACTCGAGCCTGTTCTGGAAAGCAACAGCCGCAGGCTGCTCCTCGTATCTTGTGAGCACGACGCTGCTGACATACAGTCCTATCTTCGTGAAGACGTTGATAAGGCGGATAACGTCCACGTCGTAGGTTATGCCGAGGTCGCCGCGGACCTTGTTTTTCTCGATATCACCGGCGTTGATGACGATGACGATCTCAGCCTCGTCCTTGAGCTGGAGCAGCATCTGGAGCTTACTGTCGGGCTTGAAGCCGGGCAGCACACGGGAGGCGTGATAGTCGTCGAAGAGCTTCCCTCCGAACTCGAGGTAGAGCTTGTCACCGAACTGCGCGATACGCTGTCTGATGTGCTCGGACTGCATTTTCAGGTATTTTTCGTTGTCGAAACCGACATGGCTTTCAATATTCATAGCATAGACCTCCTAAACAAATCACTATATATTATATAACAAATGTGTCCGGATTGCAAGTGTTTTGTTGCTTTTTCTCGCATGATGTAGTATAATAGTGATATAAGAGAAGCAACAAGAACATAAGGAGCAGATAAATGCTGAAATATACGACCAGAGACGGACTGAGCCCCGGAGCTCTGCCGCGTATAGTGCTGATATGCAGCCCTGAGGACGGCAGCCCGCTCCCCGGCAGACTGACAGACCGGCTCCTGTCCGCGGGAGAGTGCGCAGTCTGTGCCTGCACGGAGCTGCCCGACCGCGCCGACCTCGAAAACGCGCAGCTCATAGCCTTTGCCGCGACGGAGCACCTCCTCGCGGAGGATACAGCAGCCGCAGCGGTAAGACTTGCAGGAGAGCTGCATATCCCGGTCATGCCTATAGTACCGGAGCGCCTCAGCAGCGCCGCAGAGAACGCCCTGAGGCAGCTTTTCGGGGACATTCTCCCCGTCACACTCCTCCCGGACGAGCCCTGCCCGGAGCTTGCCGCATACATATCCGACAGAACGCTCACGGCAAGCCAGCGGTCGCTGATATGCCGGTTCATCGTGAAATACGGCTTCGTGCCGCGCCTGCGCACGCCTTTGTCCGACCATATCCTCGGCATGGCGTACCTCAACGGCATAATGACCGCGCCCGACCGCAAAAAGGCGCTCGCCCTCCTGAGGAGCTCCGCGGAGGTCGGCTACGTCCCCGCAATGGAGCAGCTCGCGAATATGTACGAGCTCGGCATAGCAGTCCCGGAGGACCTCGACCGTGCCGCAGCCCTGCAAAAGCAGGTCGCAGACTCAGCCTGTGCCGCGCTCGGTGCAGGTGACTCCCCGGAGCGGATAATGTGCGCAGTACAGGCGCTCGACCGCTACTGCGGGATATGCTCGCGGACCGGCGCCCGCTGGGACGGCGTCCCGGCAGCGGAGCGGATACTGGCTATCTGCCGCCGCGCAGACCTTCCCCAGCTCGACCGCTTTCGCCTCGAAGCCCTCTGCGACATCTGCACGTTCTGGGCGGGCAAGGGCGACGACGTCAGGTACCTCGAATACGCCCCCGAATACACCGCCCTCTGCGGAAAAATATACGAGAACGAGCACACCGGCGGCTTCCGCTATGCAGACGCCCTGACTGCGCTCATCGACGCCTGCCAGAGGGTATCGTCGCTCGGCACAGCGGATTATTCCGCGGAGATACGAGCCGGCGCGCATAAGCTCCACAAGCTGCTCGGCGAGATATCCGCAGCTGAAACGGCCCGCGACGAGACCGCCTTCCTGCGCATCGCGATGCGCTCGGAGATATACCTTTCCCAGCTCGACCCGCCCGAGCTGCACACGCAGTACCACGAAGCCGCAGTGAAGCACTGGCAGGAGCTGTTCGCAGCGGGAGACCGCACCGCGGGAGACTGCTGGGAGTGCGGGCTGGTCTGCGAGGACACAGCCGACCTTTTCTTCGGCAAACTCTTCGACTACGGCAGGTCGCGCGAGCTCTACCTTGCAGCGGAGCGCATATTCGCACAGGCGGAGCGCGACGACGAGTTCACGCAGCTCAACTTTTACCTTGAGCGGGCGCGGTGCCTGCGGAGAGCGGGGGAGGGCTGCTTCGCGCAGGGCGAGCCCTTCATGGGACAGCAGTATTTCAGCGAAGCACTGTTCTGCTGCCGCACTTACATCGAAAACGCCGCCGGCCTCATCTCAGAGAGCGAGCGCAGCGAGCTCGACCTCTGCCTGTGGGACGTCTTCGATGCCGCCTATGATATGTGCAGTAGGCTTGCCGGCTACGGCGGCGAGGCAGCCGGGTACGGCACAAAGACCGCAGAGAGCTTTGATACGCTCCTCTGCACCATGCCGGAGAGGCACGGACTTGTGCTGGGCTGGCGGCTCATCATCTCATTCGGACAGATGTTCAGCGGCTATACGTCCGAAGACGCTGTGGTCACCTCCGATGAGCAGCGTCTCCGCGAGGGCATATCGCGCCTGAGCCGGATGGCGGAAATCATTCAGGAGCGTCTGCGCGGCGCGGTCTTTGACGAGATACTCACGCTGTACTTTTTCCTGTTCGACGCATACATGGACGCCTCAGACCCCGAGAGCGCGGTGAGCTGTGCGGAGTCATCGGACGAGGTCTACCGCGCCCACAGGAACGAGCTCCACGACAAGGGCTTCGACTACCACCTTGCCCTGCTGCAGAAGACCGCCGACGTCCTTGTCGGTGAGAGCCTGACGGAGGAAGCGGAGCGGCTGCTGGTCTACCTCACGGAGGAGTGCAGCTCCTTCATTGAGCACGGAGTCATCGCCCCGGACGAGGTGTACTACCTCGACGTCGTGCGGACATTGGCGAGGGTGTGGCAGACTCTGGGGATAGTCCATACCGGCGAAGACCGCCCCGACGAGGCAGCAGAGGACCACATGGAATCCATAAGGCTGAGCCGTTCACTCATGGAGCGCCCGGAGCATATCCCCGACGACGAATTCTGGTTCGCGGCGGCGTGCTTCGAGCTTGCGATGGCAGATCCCGACGAGCGGCAGGAGGAACTGATGAGCGAGGCACGCGCGATAGCGGACAGACTCGCGGAGGAGTTCCCGGACAACGAGGAGTACGCAGGGCTGAAGAACGACTTCGACAGCTTTTTCCCTGCATATTACTGATAAAAACGAAGAAACGGAGGTAAAACACAATGGGACTTAATTTCAGGAAGAGCTTCAAGATTGGCAATCTTTTCAGATTCAACAAGAACAAGAAGGGCGGGAGCGTGTCCGTCGGCGGAAAGAAGTTCCGCCTGACGCTGAACAACAAGAAGAAGCTGACCGCGAGCCTGCCCGGAACTGGCATCTCATACGACACGAACCTCGACGGAAAAAAGAATACCGGCAAGAAGACGAAGAAGGATTGACTTTTCGGCAGACCGGGGTTATAATTGAGGAAGAGGATATCAATAAAGGAGGGCTTATGATATGAAGCTCAGAAAGATAATAGCGGCAGTGCTTGCCGCCGCTGTCACGGGGGGGACAATACCCGCAGGAGCGCCCGTATCCACCGCAGTTGCTGCGGACTACACAAAAGCAGTGAGCGGAAAGCTCATCTTTGATGTGTATTCGGACCACGCCGAGCTTGCGGCGTGTCTCGCATCGGCATCGGGCGAGATAGTCATACCGGAGGAGATAAACGGGGTGCCTGTTACGAGCATAAAGGGCAATCAGCTCGGCGGAGCGTTCATGGACTGCGCGAACGTGACATCGGTAGTGATACCGGATTCCGTCACGAGTATCGGCGTCTACGCGTTCGAGAACTGCACGAGCCTTGCCTCGGTGACGCTTTCCGAGTCAGTATCGTCGGTCGGTACTGCCGCATTTGCGGGCTGCACGAGTCTTGCAGCGATAAAAGTTGATGGCAGCAACCCCTATTTCACCGAACTTGACGGCGTGCTCCTGAACAAGGACATGACCTCGATAGTGTGCTATCCTACGGGAAATCCAACCAGCTCATACACCGTCCCCGATACGGTAACGAGCATCGGCTGGAACACCTTTGAGAGCTGCACGAACCTCGTTTCCGTCACGATACCCGATTCCGTAACGAGCATAGGCGGAATGGCATTTTACGGCTGCGAGAACCTTGCTTCGGTGCAGATATCTGACAGCGTTACGAGTATCGGCGAGGATGCCTTCAACAAGTGCGTGAGCCTGAAAACGATAGACCTGCCCGACAATCTCACGAAGATAGGGAAGTATCTTTTCCGCGGCTGCTCGGGACTTGAGCAGCTGGATATCCCGGACTCCGTGACGAGCATAGAGTTCGGCGCATTCTACGACTGCGAGATGCTCACGAAAGTGACCATACCCGATTCAGTGACTACAATGGGCAAGTTCGTATTCGCGAACTGCTCGAGTCTTGCCTCAGTGACGATACCCGCCTCCGTTTCGACCACGGGAGAGGGCGTGCTGTGCTGGTGCAAGGGACTGACATCAGTCACCTTCCTCAACCCGAAATGCGAGATATACCAATCAGCTCAGACCATCTGCAGCATAGACGACGAATCCGGACTGATAACCTATTACGGCACAATCTACGGCTACGACGATTCCACGGCGCAGGCATACGCGAAGAAGTACGGCTATGCATTCGTATCGCTGGGACCCGCACCGAGCGGTGACCTCACTACCACGAGGACTACAACAGCCACAACAACCACCACAACAACGACTACTACTTCCTCCACCGCCACTACTACCACCACCTCAACCACATCGACTTCAGAGACCACAACGACCGCAACAACATCTCTGACCACAACTACCTCAACGACCACTTCCACCACTACTTCCACCACTTCATCGACGACCACCTCGACCTCGACACAGACCACCACAACGTCCGCGTCCACGACCAAGGTGTACGACGGCGACTACACCCTTGAGCTGACGGTCGCGACGCCACCGAATGTCACGGACTACATACAGTACCGCTCGTCGCTGGATACCACGGGTCTGACCTTTGATCTGTGGTCAGTGGGCTCCGACGGCGGCAGACAGCAGATCCTTGCAGGACAGCCGCTCACGGCGCTCCCGCAGGGCTACTGGTACAGCATCGGACAGATCGACCAGAACCGCCTCGGCGAGCAGGAGATATCGGTCTCCGTCTCGAACTACAACAGCGTGCTGAACAAGGTCGTCACAGCCGGGACCACGTTCACGATAAACCTGAGCGATCCCTCTGCATCGACCACCTCCACGACCACGACTACATCTACCACCACAACGACCACTTCCACCACTACCACGTCGACCCAAACTACCTCCTCGACTACTTCATCCACCACATCATCAACCACCTCCACAACGACCACTGCTACCGACCCGGACGAGTTCGGCGACGTCAACGCTGACGGACTTGTCGATCCTGCGGACGCTTCGCTGATACTCTACGCCAACGCGAACGGAGTTGACGCAGTTCTGGACGATAGACAGAAGCGTGCAGCCGACGTCAACGGCGACGGACTTGTAGACGGCATAGACGCCTCCCTGATACTCGCGTACAATGCATACAAGGTCGATAAAGGAACACTTAAGATCGGCGACTGGATAAAATACTTAGTATGAGCAAAGCCCCGGGAGCAATTACTTCCGGGGCTTTTTTATCTCTCACGCTTTACGCAAATGTAATCAATTATTCATTATTTCGCGGTTGACAACGCGCCGCAAATGCTGTATAATCATATTCGGACACTTTGCAGAGGAGGTGAAGATATGCGTTCAAAGGGCACAAAGACCATAGCGGAGAACCGCAAGGCACGGCACGATTATTTCGTCCTCGAGACATACGAGGCGGGGATAGAGCTTGTCGGTACTGAGGTAAAGTCGATACGTCTGGGCGGAGTGAACCTGAAGGACAGCTGGTGCTCGATAGACCACGGCGAGCTGTACGTCCGTGGAATGCACATCTCGCCTTACGAAAAGGGCAATATCTTCAACCGCGACCCGCTCCGGCTGCGCAGACTGCTCATGCACAAGCGTGAGATAAACAAGCTGTACGGCACTCTGAAGCAGGAAGGACTGTCGCTGATACCGCTGAGCCTTTATTTCAAGGACTCAAAGGTGAAGGTGCAGCTTGGGCTCTGCAAGGGCAAGAAGCTCTACGACAAGCGCGACGACGCCGCGAAGCGTGACGCGAAGCGCGAGATCGACAGGAGCATGAAGACAAGGCAGCAGTGACACTGTTGAGCCTACCCTGAAAATGGGGGCGTAAAGGTTTCGACGGGGGACCTGAAGCGTGATAAGCGAGCGGAGAATGGCGTGATCTCCATAACCTGCGCCACGTTTAAATATAAACGCAAGAAATAACATTACAGTTTCTAGAAATAGCGAACTGGTAGCTGCTTAAGTCAGCTTCCGTCCACCGGCAGAGTACCGCGGCTGCCGCTTGGGCGTTGATGAGCGGTGAACGTCCGCCGGGAGTGTCCGTGCCCGGCGGTCGGATACGGACTACCTTGCCATACAGCCCGATTACCGGCGGTAAGGCGAGGGAAGCATAGTAGGTAAGATACGCTCGTAGAAAGTTGCGTGAATGGTCTTTCGGACGCGGGTTCAATTCCCGCCGCCTCCACCAGCGGGAGCCCCCGCAGCCAAGTTAGCGCCTCACTTTAAGTGGGGCGTTAGTTTTTCCGCGTTCCATACCGCATCTGAATTGTAACATATACACAGAAACGCCCGTCCCTGACGTGACGGGCTCAAATCATAATGAATAGTGGATAATGAATAAATCAAAATGCTGTTTATGGCGTTTCTGTATTATTCATTATTCTTTATTCTTCAAAGTATGGGCGTCCTTTGAGCGCCCTCGCATCACGGAAAATGCTGCGGATCGATGCAGGCATTGACTCCTGCACACCCTCCGGTTTATGCAAAAGCTCCTCGCTCACAAACAAAAAACCGCCGCACCCCACTTAAAAGCAGGGCGCGGCGCATTTTATTTGCAGAAGTCCTCATTGAATTCCCCGATATACGGCAGATTGCGGAAGAGCTCGCCATAGTCGAGCCCGTAACCGATGACGAACTTATCGGGAATAGTGAACAGCGAATAGTCAGCATTGAGCTCAGTGATGCGGCGGCTCGGCTTGTCGAGGAGGGTAACGATGTGCAGCGACTTCGGTGAACGCGCACGCAGGAGCTTGACGATCTCGCTGAGCGTCCGACCGGTGTCGATGATGTCCTCGACGATAACGACGTCCCGACCGGCGATGTCCTGTCTGAGGTCGCGTGTCACCGCAACGCTGCCCGAGGACTGCGTGGCGTCGAAGTAGCTTTTCGCCTCCATGAAATCGACCTCACACGGAACGCTGACCGCACGGACGAGGTCGGCGAGGAAGACGAACGCGCCCTTGAGCACGCTCACGAGTAGGACAGGGGAGCCGTCGTAGAACGAATCTATGAGCTTTCCGGCCTTAGCTATCTCAGCGCGTATCTCGTCCTCACTGATGAGTACGCCCTTGATCATATTGTTGAATTCTTCCTGACTGCTGACGTTCATACTGCAAACCTCCCGGAGCATTATAGGAATATTATACACTATCCCGCTCAGATTTGCAAGACCTGCCCGAACGCCATAGCTGCTTTCCAATAATGGGATTCCAAAGGGTCGACTGACCCTTTGGCGGAGTCCAGAGGCAGCGCCTCTG